>JASFHU010000770.1:0-3192 GCA_050123055.1 Anaerolineae bacterium | reverse complement strand
AACGTGGTATCGAGACCTATCTGCCCTCGGTGCGCCGCAAGAAGAAGCGCCGTGACCGGCCTCACAGGATAGTCTACTTTCCGTGCTATATCTTTGCTCGACTTGATTTCGAAACCTTTCCTCGCTCTTCGATTACTTGGATGCCAGGCATCCGATCCATTGCCAGTTTTGGGGAGCAGCCGGCTATCGTGGCTGACGAGATCGTGGAGTTGGTCCGCCAGCGGCTAGAAGAGATCGAGGAGGTAGGCTGGGGCCGGCTCAAGCAGGGTGATCGGGTACGCATCCTGTCGGGACCGTTGCGCGACCTGGACGCAGTGTTTGATCAGCCCCTGTCGCAGACCGACCGGGTGCGCATTCTGGTGAACGTTGTGGGACGCATGACACCTGTCAATATCGACTGCTCGCGTCTTGAGCTAGCCGGGAGTGGATCTGGCTGGCGCAGTTCAAGGTGAGTTCTATAGCCGTGGGCTATAGTTCCGTCTAGCCCATCGGCGGCTGTTCAGGCAGCCTCTTCAACCAGAAAAGAGCGCAGAGGGGGAGCTGGGATCTTCCCTGGGAGTTTTGGCCCCAAGGCCTGCCGTGACCAAAAGGGGCTTTGTTGCATCTGGCAGCGGGTGCGTGCCAGATCGGCGGAGCCTGCCAGGTTGCGGCGGGAGACATAGATATAATATGCAGGAATACGGTTGTTATATTTGAAAAACGAGGGAGACGAGGTGAAAGCGCTTATTACAGGTGGAGCTGGGTTCATCGGCAGCAATCTGGCCCACAGGCTGATTGGGCAGGGTCAACAGGTGGTCGTCTATGATGATCTGTCGCGCCAGGGGACGGAAAAGAACCTGTCCTGGCTGCGGGCGGAACATGGAGACGGGTGGGAGTTGGTCAAGGCTGATATCAGGGATTATGAGATACTGCGCCAGGTAGCCGCGAGCGCCGACGTCATCTACCATCTGGCTTCGCAGGTGGCTGTGACCAGTTCGGTACAGGATCCACGACACGATTTCGAGGTGAATGCACTGGGTACGCTCAATGTCCTGGAGGCGGCGCGGCACTCGGAGCGCAGGCCCATCGTGCTCTATGCCTCAACGAATAAGGTATACGGCGGTATGGAGGAGGTGGTGGTACTGGGGGGGGAGGTGGAGTATGCCTATCGCGATTACCCCTGCGGAATCTCGGAGACGCATCCACTCGACTTCCATTCGCCTTACGGCTGTTCGAAGGGGGCTGGTGACCAGTATGTGCGTGACTATGCCCGGATCTATGACCTGCCAACGGTGGTCTTTCGGCAGTCGTGCATCTATGGACCCAGGCAGTTTGGCGTCGAGGACCAGGGATGGGTGGCCTGGTTCCTGATCGCTGCGGTGACAGGCCGGCCGATCACCATCTATGGCGACGGCAAACAGGTACGCGACGTGCTCTGGGTGGGCGATCTGCTGGATCTGTACGAGCGGGCCATCGAGCGGATCGACGTGGCTGCAGGGCAGGTCTACAATGTGGGCGGTGGGCCGGAGAATACACTGTCTGTGTGGCAGGAACTGGGGCCGATGCTGGCCAGGCTGATGGGCCGAGAGGTCGAGGTCGCTTGGGATGACTGGCGACCCGGCGACCAGCGGATCTTTGTGGCCGACATCCGCAAGGCCGAGCAAGAGTTGGCCTGGCGACCGCAGACCGGAAAGGAGGAGGGCGTCGAACGGCTGTACAAGTGGGTGGCAGCCAACCGGGCCCTGTTTGACTGACATGAGAAGCTATTTGGTAACCGGTGCGGCGGGGTTTATCGCCAGCAAGGTGACAGAGTTTCTGCTGGCCGATGGGCACGCCGTGGTAGGGATCGACAACCTGAACAAGGCCTACGATGTGCGGTTGAAGGAGTGGCGACTGGCCCGGCTTCAGGATCACCCCGGGTTCGAGTTCCACCACCTGGATGTTTGCGACCGGGATGGCCTGCAGGCGCTGTTCGACAGGCAAGCCACAAGAGGCATAGGCGCCTTTGACGGTGTGGTCAACCTGGCGGCCAGGGCCGGAGTGCGCGCGTCGGTCGAGGACCCCTGGCTCTATGTCGAGACCAACGTGACGGGAACGCTGAACCTGCTGGAGCTATGCCGGGCGTCGGGCGTGCAAAAGTTCGTGTTGGCTTCTACCTCGAGCCTCTACGGCGCCCAGAACCCGTGTCCCTTCCGCGAGGATGCCAATACCGACGGTCCTCTGTCGCCCTACGCGGCGTCGAAAAAGGCGGCCGAGGCCTTGTGCTATACCTACCACCACCTCTACGGCCTGGACGTCACGGTGCTGCGCTACTTTACGGTCTATGGGCCTGCAGGGCGGCCCGACATGGCTATGTTCCGCTTTGTGCAGTGGATCCACGAGGGACGGCCGGTGACGGTCTATGGCGATGGCCAGCAGTCCCGGGATTTCACCTATGTGGATGACATCGCCCGGGGCACGGTGGCCGCTCTGCGACCGCTACCCTTCGGCGAGGCTCAGAAGGGCGGCTACGAGGTGATCAACCTGGGCTCGGACGAGCCGGTGGTGTTGATGGATGCTCTGCGGCTGATCGAGCGGCTAGCGGACGGGGAAGCCTGCCTTGAGTTCCAGCCACGCCACCCGGCAGACGTGATGGCGACGTGGGCGGACATTGGCAAGGCGGAGCGGTTGTTGGACTGGCGGCCGCAGGTGGGGTTTGAGGAGGGGGTGGAGCGGCTGGTGGCGTGGTACCGGGAGAACCGGGGTTGGGCGAAGGAGGTTGAGACGGGGTGAGGGTGAGGCTCGAGTGGTGTGCAGTGGAAAGGCAGCGGCTTCAGCCGGTCATGACATGAAGAAACTGGAGGAAGCGCGCATCGCGGCTCGGGAAGAGAATGGGATCCTGCGGGTGGGCAGCTATGCTGCCGTTCCGGAAAGGCTGACTGGTCCCCGGACAATGTGTAATACCGTCCTGGCTGGCTTGGCGGGTGGACTGCTGACGAGAGTGGTGATCCTCTTCGTCGAATACTGGCACGACAGTAAGGTGAGTGTGCAGGACAACTGATGTCTACCCGGTTTGTGTCTGTGCGGCGAATTGCTGGTGCCAGCCTGACAAACTTGCTATTCCTCGCAATTCAGAGTCTGCTATTTCTGGTACTGACCCCTTGGGCTCTCCAGGTACTTGGAGCTGAGCTTTTTGGATTGTGGACAGTAGTGCTTGCAGTGGTAGGGTTCGCA
>JASFHU010000769.1:0-3193 GCA_050123055.1 Anaerolineae bacterium | reverse complement strand
GGGCCAATTGATCAAAGTGGGAGATGCTGTCCACCAAAATCCGGCGGGTTCCCATTTCACGAGCCAGGGTTTCGATGGTGCCCCCCACTCGCTCCAGGTCGGAGCGGCTGACCCCTGGGCTGGTCATGATCACCCGCAGCTTGCCTTCTCTCTCCAATTGGCGAAAATCCCAGCCAAAGCTTTCGGCATCACGGTAATACTGTTGGGGAAACTCTTCGAAGGTGAGGATCAACCCTGGTTCATTGTCATAGCGGATGCCGTTATAGATGAATTGCATGCCCAGAGTGCTCTTGCCCGTTCCTGGCGGTCCCTCAACAAGGTTGGCTGTCTGAGGCATGAACCCACCCTGGAGCATTTCGTCAAGCCCTTTTATATTGGTTTTGACCCGTTCATTGCCCATATTCTCTCGCCTCCTGTTGGCGCGCTCATCATCTCACGAGACTGTTCTTGGAGTTGGTGGATATGAGTCGCGCTTGCTGTGGCACGGGCACCTGTTTCGGGAAGGATGAATCGGTGGTGTGGAGAACCTCGTGCCCGGCGCCACTTGGGCTAGCCTGGCAGCTATCGCATTCCTCGGACGATGTGATAGATCACTTTGACTCGGAAGTGTCGGTCTTCGCAGGCCGTGATGAAGCGGTCAAGCAGTTCGCGGGTTCCTGCATCGGTAGACAAGGAGTAGACCGGCATTCCATCGACCTGTTTTACTTCCATGATCTGACTGTCTACCAGCTCGCGCAGTTCGGGTTCGACAGTGGTGGCGTTCCTGCCGACATACTTGGCGATGTTTTCTGCTGTATCAGCCGTATTTGGGTTTTCCCGCAGAAAGCGAACCAGGTCCCACTTGATGAACGAGTTTACCTTGGTTTTGACCAAGTCCAGGAGTGGTGGATCCATGTCGTTCATGAGTCGCGTGGTGAAATCCTCTCCGCTGAACACCAACGTTACACCTCCCTCCTCTTTCGGGGCCCACTGTCCCACTAGCCGGTCGGTTAGTCACAACCCTTGGGAGTCGATGACCCAGTCACGGTACTTTTCTGGTTCAAAGATGCAGTGCATGCCAAACTTGCAGCCCTATTGTAGCATCTTCAAGCAAAAAGATCAAGCGCACGAGTTGGACCTGGACAGGACGCCCAACGTTGTCACTGGGTCGCCAACGGTTCTGGTGGCTGCCGGAACAGAGAGCGAACGACAGCGCGCCGGATGTTTTCCCCCAGTTCCTCGAACAACTCGAAGGCACGTCGCTTGTATTCGATCAATGGATCTCGCTGACCGTATGCTTCCAGACCAATACCCCGGCGCAGGTCCTCGATGTCGGTCAGGTAGTCGATCCACAAGCGGCTGATGGTAAAGAGCAACACCCTGCGCTCGATCCGGCCCAGGATGCGACGGCCCAGATAGGCACTTAGATGGGCCTGTTGATCCCGGTCCAAGTCCTGGAAGCGCCTCACGGCCCACCTGCCGACCACCTGTTCTCCAAGCTCCCGCAGCAGATCGCGATAGACGTCTGGGTCCAGATCGGCGAGGCGCTGGCGGCGGAAGGGACGCATCTGGCTCTCCTCGAGTGCCAGTCCGTGCTGTTGCAGGAGGCGGTGTACCGCGCGGCGCTGTACACGATCTAGATCTGCGATTCGTTTCTGACGCAAGCGCCCTGTTTGCTCGTGGCGCACAATTTCCAGCACGGTTTGTGCTGTAGTCTCCTCCAGTTGCCCCAGCGGTTGAGCTTTCAATTGGTCGAACCGGCTTTGATCCAGGAACCAATCACTGGCTTGCAGGTGGGCAAGCACGGCATCCTGTTCCCCTTCGGGCAAGTCAGCCAGTCTGTGATCCTGCCAGGCCCCCAGCCGTAGCTGACCAAACTGGGTGGCCAGACCATCCAACTCCTCACGCCTGAAAGTGCCCAGCGGTTTCGCCATCACCTGTGCTCGTACCTCGTCGCTCTCAAAGAAGCCCTGGACCTCAAGAGCTTCGCGCAATCCCTGTCTGAGTTGGTCATCAAGTTCTGACACGGGGTTGTCCCCGATTTCAGCTTCCAGAGAGTGGGTCAGATCGGCGACCACAGTCTGGTATGAGTCGCTTTTCAGGTCTGCAAGCCGGTGATCAAGGACTTGGTTGCGCTTTCTTTCGTCGACAAAGTAGCCAATCTCGTCCAAGTAACGCCATAGCCCGGCCCGGGTTTCCTCAGGCAGCTCGGTTACCGGCACTGTGTTTAGACCGGCCAGCAATTGGGACCCCAGTGCCTCTTCGGCCGCCTGGCGCAGATCTTCTGGTAGGTCCTGCATCGGCAATTCTTGTACCTGGCGCAGGCGGGACTCGTCAACAAAGTAGTCGGCCTGGGTCAGCCGGGCGCGTACCTGGGCCTGTAGATCGGGTGGCATATCGCCAATGGTTAAGGTTTGTAGCTCGGAACTCAAGCGTCCCACCAGCGCAGCCTCCACAGCCTGATAGAGCTGTGCATCGAATTCGTCCAGCTTCTGGTAGGAAAAGAGTTCCTCCTTGAAGTCGTCAGCGAAATAGCCTTGGGCGCGGAGGTAGACCCATACGGCCTCCCGATCGCTGTCGGGCAGGGCGGGAGGACGTCGATCGCGGATCCGGACGAGCCACTGGCGACCCAGGTGCTGGACTATCGGCTCCAGGCTATCATCAGGCAGATCGGCCAGCTTGCCACTTTGGGTCAGTCGCAGCCGCGCGGCGCGGTCGGAGAATAGTCTTGCACTATCGAAAAAGGCCATGAGACTGTCACGGTCCTCGGTCGGCAGTTCGCGGAAGGGCGTATCGGCCAATTCTGCAAAACGAATTCTGCCCAGGTGTTGCTCCAGACCTCGGAGCAGGTCGCTGGGAAGTTGGGCCAGTGTTCTCCGCTCGTACCAGCCAACCTTTTCGTCGTCCACAAAGTAATTCTGCTCGTCCAGGGCCTGGTGGACCCGGTCTCGTGTATCAGCAGGCAGCTCCTCCATCATCTTGGTGGCAAGGTCGGTCCGCAGTTGGCTCGCCAAGTCCCCAAGGAGTTGATCGGCCACTGTCTGATCCAACTCGGTGAGACGCTTTGTGTCGAGTTCATTCCTTCGCACCGGGTCAGACAGTGCATCGCTGCGCTTCAAGTGCTCGATGGCAGGCTGGCTAATATCGGGCTCCAGGTTGCCCAGACGATGGTTGTCCGCATATTGCCGTGCTACAAATGAGCCAAAGCCAGCCT
>JASFHU010000768.1:0-3195 GCA_050123055.1 Anaerolineae bacterium | reverse complement strand
CATTTTGCCCCAAATAGACAACCAGGACCTGCAGAGCTTTCCCTTGGGGGCCGGAGGTTTTGGCCGCTGGGAAGAGACGCTGGGCCGGGGCGGTATTATTCATGGGCACGTGCGCACCTTCCCCGACAGCGAGCAGCAGGTGCTTGCCGTCCAGGACATCCGATCGATCGTAGTCGTGCCGGTCTTTGTCGCAGGACAGTGGTGGGGCTTCATCGGCTTCGATGAATGCCAGCGCGAACGTGAATGGTCGCGCCCGGCACAGGATGCGTTGAGGACAGCAGCCAACACGCTCGGCGCAGCCATCGAACGCCAAGAGGCCGAGGTCCTAAAGGAGGCTGCGCGCGAGGCACTGCGCGAAAGCGAGGCGAGGTATCGCAGCCTGGTCGAACAGGCCCAGGACGGGATTGTCGTCCTGCAAGATGGCAAGATACGGTTTGCCAACTCGTACATCGCTGGGCTGTCAGGATACATGGTCGAAGAGCTGCTGGATACGCCCTTCGACACGTACCTCACGGCCGACCAGCGTTCCAGAATCGCTGATATCTACCGCAGGCGAATGAAGGGTGAAGCGGTCCCAGCGATCTATGAATCTACCATGCAACATAAGGACGGCTCAAGGGTCTATGTCGAGTTTAACGCCGGCCTGACGACGTATGACGGAAAACCTGCTAACCTGATCATCGTCCGTGACATCAGAGAACGGGTGAAAGCGAGGATGGAAGTTGAGGCAGGCCAACGTCTGCTCAACCTGGTGATGGACAATGTGCCTGCCCTCGTGTCCTACGTAGACAAACGTGAACGGTACCGGTTTGTCAATGAACGGTACGAGCAAGCCTACGGGCTTTCTCGAACTCAGCTTGCGGGCAAGCACGTCCAGGAGATCCTTGGGCCCGACGGATATGCAGCCGCCAAACCGCACATCGCTGCCGCCCTGGCAGGTGAGGCGGTGTCATACGAGGATGTCTTTCATTATCCCGACACCGTACCACGATGGTTAAGCATAGACTATGTACCCGACAGAGATCAAGTGGGTAATGTGCAGGGGTTCGTTGGAATGATCAGAGACATCACCGAGCACAAGCGTGCTGAGGAAGAGTTGAGAAAAGGAAAAGAGCGACTCGAGGAGGCGCAGAGGATCGCCCAGATTGGGGACTGGGAGCATGATCTCCGGGCAGGTGAGATCATCTGGTCTGATGAGATGTATCGCATTTATGGCCTGGACCCGCAGGAATATGCGCCCGGTGCCAAGGCAGAGGAAGAATTCTATCACCCCGAAGATCTGCTGGCTCTGCGCAGGGCATTCGAGAATCTTTTTGTCGCCGGAGCGGACCTCGACGTCGAGTATCGAATCGTGACCCGGCAGGGCAAGGTGAAGGCCTGTCGGAGTCGCGGCCAGTTGGTGTTGGACGAGCAGGGCATCGCCTCTCATGCCAGAGGAACAACCGAGGATATCACCGAGCGCAAGCTCGTGGAACAGCAAATCATGGAGTACCAGCAGCGATTGCAGGCGTTGGCCTCCCAGTTGACCCTCAGCGAGGAGCGGGAGCGGCAGCGCATCGCCCGCGAGCTGCACGATGAGGTGGGCCAGACGCTGGCCTATGCCCGCACGGCGCTGGCCTCGGCGCGCAAAACGACCTCCGACGCCCGGCGGGAGGCTATCCTGGACGACGTCTCCCAATCGCTGCGCCGAGCCATTCGCGACACACGGGATCTTGTGTTTGACCTCAGCTCGCCCCTGATGCATGAAGTCGGACTGGGTCCCGCCCTGGCAGAATGGCTGGAGGAGCAGGTGAGCAAGAAACACGGCTTGCAGACCGATTTCATCCACGATGGCCGGCGTTTCCCGCTGGACGATGACATGCGTGCCATCCTCTATCGCTGCACACGCGAGCTGTTGGCCAACGTGGTCAAGCATGCGCAGGCGAGACGCGTGACAGTCCGCCTGGAAGGCGAGGGGACGCTGGTGCGGATCGTCGTGCAGGATGATGGCATTGGGTTCGACACGGATGCCATCCCCGAAGCGACGAAGCGCGAGGCCGGCTTTGGCCTGTTCAGTATCCGGGAACGCATGGCCGACCTCAACGGCTCGTTGGAGATACAGTCCGAACCGGGCCAGGGCTGCAGGGTTGTCCTAACTTCCCCGGTCTTGACGAACTGAGCAAGTAGGGAATAGCCATGGAAACAACAGTACTCCTGGTCGACGATCATCCGCTCTTCAGAAAAGGAATCCGTTTCCTGCTGGAGGGGGAAGGAGACATACGTATCGCCGGCGAGGCAGGCGATGGCCAGGCTGCCATCGACATGGTGCGCGAGCTCCACCCGGACGTGGTGATCATGGACATCACCATGCCCGAGCTCAACGGCGTCGAGGCCACCCAACAGATCCTGGCCGAATCCCCTGAGGCAAAGATCATAACGCTGTCTATGCACGGTGAGCAGCAGTTCATTGAACAGATGTTGCAGGCCGGCGCGGCCGGCTACCTCCTGAAGGACAGCATCCCCGAGGAACTGGTGAACGGCATCCGGGCCGTGATGCGGGGCGAGGTAGTTCTGAGCGCTGAGGTGGCCGGCCTGGTGGTCTCGGAGTACCGGAAAGCCCTGTCGGACAAGCGGGAAGAGAGCCAGGCGCTCAGCAAGATCATCCATACCAGCCTGCACCGGCCCCGGCAACCCCCTGACCTGGTGCCCCGGCCAAGCCTTTTGGCCCGCATGGGCGAGGACCTGCAGCGGCCCCTGACCCTGGTCTCCGCTGCAGCCGGCTTTGGCAAGACCACTCTGCTGGCCGCCTGGCTGGCATCTCTAGGCGAGGCGACACCGCCCATTCCGAGTGCCTGGCTGCAGCTCGACGCCGAGGCCAGCGACCCAGTGGTCTTTGCCAACCACTTGCTGGCCGCGGTGCAGACCCGCTACCCCAATGTAGGCGGCGAATTGTTGGTCCGGTTGCGGGAGGCGAGCCGGCCACCATTGCCTGACCTGGCCAGAAGCCTGCTCAACGAACTCGACCAGATCGAGGAGCGCTTTGTCCTCGTGTTGGATGATTACCAAAGGATCCAGGATGAGGCAGCGCACGAATTGCTGGCTATCCTCCTCGAACACCTTCCGCCGCAGATGCACGTGGCCATCGCCTCCCGGACCGATCCCCCCCTGCCGTTGACCAGCCTCCGAGGGAGAGGACGGGTACTGGAGATCCGGGCC
>JASFHU010000767.1:0-3201 GCA_050123055.1 Anaerolineae bacterium | reverse complement strand
TGGCATCCACGGCGCGCGAGCCGTAGGCGCGGACGAGAGGCGCACATCCGCCCTGCGTCGCCACCCACTCCACCAGGTCGCTCCCCGCACCTAGCTTCAGATTGGGATAGCTCCCCGCACCCAGCGCGATCTCCGGGCCCCAGACGGCGCCGGTATAATGGCGCAGCACCAGATTGGGATCTCTCACCCACAGGACCCAGGCCTGTCCATCGGGGGTCTGGGTGAGGGAGGGCCAGGCCCCGGCCCCCAGGCTGTAGGGTGAGCTCCAGCTTGCACCGTCGTGGCTGTCCCGGACATAGATGTTCCCGCTATGTTCGTAGGCGAGGTAGAGGCGGTCTCCCACGCCGGCCAGGGAAACACCATACTCGCCGCTGAGCCAGCCATCATAGACCTCCAGTTCGGTCAGGTCGTCCCAGGTAGCCCCACCATCCGTAGAGCGGACGGTAAAGAGGCGATAGCGCGGCAGCAGGCCTAAGAGGGTGAACTCGACCGTGCGACCGGCGACATAGACCCGGTCACCATTGGCATGCAGGCTGGCATAGCGGCTGGCATACCCGACATCGATCTGGCGGACGGGGCTCCAACTCCCGGCGGCGCCCCCCTGGCTCGACGACGTATAGTAGATGTATTCCTTGTCGTCGAGGCTGGAGGCCATTACGTGCAGCCTACCTGAGTCGTCGACATGGAGAGCCGGGCGCACGGCATCGTAGGCGCCGCCCAGCAGGGGTAGGGGAGACGGCTGCCAGCTTCCGCCGCTCAGCGGTTTCCAGGTAAAGAGGGTGCGGTATTCGGCCGAATCGTGCTTGCTGGGAAAGGCGACATAGAGCCTGTCCTCGCCTAGGGCCAGTGCTGGGTGGTAGGTCTCGTGAGTGCTGGCAAACACCACCTCGGGCTCGGTCCAGTTGGTGCCGTTGTCGACAGAGGTGGCATACAGCACCTGGTACTGCCCGCCCTCCCGGCCGTGCCACACCCAGTGCAGGGTGCCAGCCGGGTCGCGGGCCAGCTTTCGGGCGTGGGCATAACCGGTGGCCGATGGGTCGTCGGTGTACAGGCCGGGGGGCGGGGTCGTGGGCGTGGTATCGTTCGTCACCGCCCGGACGGCATTGATCCGCCCCGTACCGTAAAAGGCATCGGTCCCCACGGGTCCCAGGTCCTCGACAGTGCTCTCGATGCGGGCCCGGGCGTCGGCGTGGCTGAGGCCGGGCTCGTGGGAGAAGAGGAGCCCGGCCAGCGCCGACACGTGCGGGGCAGCGAGCGAGGTCCCGCTGTAGGTCCCATAGCCCTGGTTGGGGATGGCGGTCTGTATCGCCTCGCCGGGAGCGGCCACAGAGATAAAGCCCTGGCCATAGTTCGACAGGCAGGCGCGGCGGTCCTGGTCGTTGGTAGCAGCGATGGCCATGGCGTTGGCGTAGGCAGCCGGGTAGAACAGGATCTCGGCCCCGTCGTTACCGGCCGCGGCCACCACCAGGGCCCCCTTGCTCCAGGCCTCGTCGACGGCGTTCTCCAGGGTGAGGGAACCGGCGGGAGCGCCCAGGCTCAGGTTGATGACCCTGGCGCCCAGATCGGCTGCATAGACGATGCCCTGGGCCACCATGTCCAGGGTTCCGCTTCCGGTCGAACCCAACACCTTCACCGACACAATCTGGCACCAGGGACAGACCCCGGCTACCCCTGCCCCATCCTGCACCCCAGCCGCCAGACTGGACACAGCGGTGCCGTGCATAAAGTCGTCGTCCGGGTCGTTGTCCCCGTTGTAAAAGTCCCAGCCCCACGTGTCGTCGACGTAGCCGTTCCCGTCGTCGTCGAGTCCATTGCCAGGGACCTCGCCGGGGTTGGCCCAGATGTTGTTGGCCAGGTCGGAATGGGTCCGGTCAACGCCCGTGTCCACGACCGCCAACAGGACCGGCGGGCGATCCCCGATGAGATCCCAGGCCGCCGGCGCCTGGATCTGCTGTAGGTTCCAAACGCCCTCGACCTCGGCCTGCGGCGTGGCGGCCACGCGGAGAATATAGTTGGGCTCGGCATACTCTACCTCGGGCATCTGGTCAAAGACAGCCACCGCCTCTTCGACCGGCAACTCGGGCGGCAGACGCAGGACGTCTACATCCAGGGCCTCGATGCGTCGCAGGCGCGAGATGCCCTGCGCGGCCAGCATCTCGACGGCACGCCGGCCGGTCGCTGGTGTTCGGAACCGGACCAGGAGCTGGCCGGGGGCGTATTCCTGGTCGGGTGAGCCGCTGGCCGGACCTGGATCCAGCCGCTGGGCTGCCAGGGGCTGGACGCCGGCCAACAGCAACAGGGCCAGCAAAACGACGCTGGCCAGGCGGGATAGCCTTGTGGATGGGTTGAAACCCTTGCGCTCCATGTTCAGAGCCTCCTTGAGTGGTTCAATTATACCGCCAATCTGTGGGTACCGCAATCCCCCCAGCGTACTATTCCCCAGGTGAGTCGTCACTTTTGAGGGAGGGACCCGTTTTGACTATAGATCGCCAGTCAGGTATAATGCAGATCGGCGAGTGGTTGGACAGTATTGCCAACGCTGCTGCGACCGCAACGCTTGACGGCGGCCCAACGCTGGGATGAGGCGGGATGGATGTCCTTTTTACGTGGATGCTGGAACCGGCTGTACGAGCCGCCCAAGGCCGACCTGGCGGCTGGCTTTTTCCTCTTCGGTGCCTCTCTCCTTTGGACCTGGTTCAGTTGGGGCCGGCTCTACGATCCCATCGTGGACCAGGGTTGGTACCTGCAGGTTTCTTCACGGTTGATGGCTGGCGACATCCTGTACCGGGATATGATCTGGATGTATGGACCCCTTCCGGTCTACCTCCTGGCTCTGCTCTTTCACTGGCTGGGCGCCCAGGTGAGCACCTTCTTCCTTTTACATCACGTTCTGGCCATTTGCGGATGCCTCCTGTCCTACCGAGTCGCACGGTTCCTGCTCGCACCGCCACTGGCCCTGTTGGGTACGATTGCCCTCTTTCTGGGAGGGTGGTGGGGTGGTTTTGTGGGGTACACTCAGGCGTACACCGGGGCCGTTCCCTTGGGCGCCGTGGTGGGGCTGCTGTTTGTCATCTCTTTGCTCTCATACTTGGAGCGTGGCAGGCTCTTCTGGCTCATCGCTGCCGGGCTTGCCAGCGGCGCATCGATGCTCATCAAGCCCGAGTTCGCCGTGGCTTGCGTCGGCACAGGCCTGATGCTCTT
>JASFHU010000766.1:0-3202 GCA_050123055.1 Anaerolineae bacterium | reverse complement strand
CTCCAGGAGCGGATTGTCAGTACGCGCAAAGGCTCGATCACGTCGATGCAGGCTGTTTATGTCCCGGCTGACGACTATACCGACCCCGCTCCGGTGGCTACCTTTGCCCATCTGGACGCTACCATTGCGCTGGAACGCTCCATTGCCGAGCAGGCCCTCTACCCGGCGGTGGACCCCTTGGGTTCGACCTCGCGCATCCTAGACCCGCGCATTGTGGGCGAGGAGCACTATGACGTAGCCCGCGAGGTACAGCGCGTCCTTCAGCGTTACAAGGACCTTCAGGACATCATCGCCATCCTGGGTATCGATGAGCTCTCAGAAGAGGACAAGCTGGTTGTGGCCCGCGCCCGTAAGATCCAGCGATTCCTGAGCCAGCCGATGTTTGTGGCTGAGCAGTTCACTGGCCGGGCTGGTCGTTACGTCAAGATCCAGGATACGGTCAAGGGCTTCAAGGCCATTCTGGACGGGGAGTGCGACGGGATCGCTGAATCCTACTTTTACATGGCCGGTGCCATCGAGGAGGTATTCGAGCGCTCCGAAAAGGGCGAGACCGGATAGGAAGAATCGATGTCTACGATACGCTGCGAAGTTGTGACGGCTGAGCGCACGGTCTTTGACGACGCTGTAAACATGGTTGTGGCGCCCGGGATCGACGGGCAATTGGGCATCCTTCCGCACCACGCCCCGCTGATGACGACCCTGACTTATGGGGAACTGGTCATCCATCGCCAGGGGCAGGAGGATGAACTGATTGCCATTGGCGGCGGCTTTATGGAGGTCGGTCCCGATCACGTTACCATCCTGGCCGACTCGGCAGAGCGGGCGGAGGAGATCGATACTATGCGAGCCGAAGAGGCCCGACTCCGCGCTGAGGAACTGATGGCCCAGAAGCGGCGAGAGGATGTAGACTTTGCCCAGGCTGAAGCTGCACTGCGGCGCTCAATGATCCGCCTCAAGGTGGCCAGACGCAAGCGCCGTGCCGGCGGCCGGGTGCCGGGCTCAGGCCAGTCGCCGGGATCAGGTCAGTAGGTGAACAATAGATGCTAGCAAAGCACATCGGTGTGGACCTGGGGACTGTCAACGTCCTGGTCTGGGTCAAGGGCAAGGGGATTATCCTACAAGAACCGTCGGTGGTGGCCATTGCCAGCAACGACAACAAGATCGTGGCTGTGGGGACGGAAGCCCGGGATATGTTGGGACGCACTCCGGAAACGATCGAGGTGGCCCGCCCCTTGCGCGACGGCGTCATCGCCGATTATGTCGTCACCGAGGCGATGCTACGCTACTTTATCGAAAAGGTCGCCGGCCGGCTGCGCTTTTTCAAGCCCCTCATCGCCATCAGTGTACCGGTGGGCGTGACCAGTGTCGAGAGCCGCGCCGTCCACGACGCGGCCATCCAGGCAGGCGGGCGCGAGGCCTACCTCATCCCTGAACCACTAGCGGCTGCTCTGGGCGCTGGCATGCCGGTGGATACGCCAACGGGCAACCTGGTGGTGGATATCGGTGGAGGTACCAGCGAGGCGGCAGTCATCTCGATGAATGGCATCGTCGAGTTTGCCTCGGTGCGAGTGGGAGGGAACCGCATCGACGAAGCCATCATCAGTTACATCAAGCGGAAATATAACCTGATGATCGGCGAGCAGACTGCTGAGGCGGTCAAGATAACCATCGGCAGCGCCCTACCCCGGGAGGAAGAGATGGGTATGGAGGTTCGGGGCCGGGATCAGGTCTCCGGGCTGCCCAAGACCATCCAGATCACTTCTGCCGAGGTGACCGAAGCCATCTCGGAGCCGCTGTCATCGATTGTGGGCGTTGTCAAAAGCGTGCTGGAAAAGACACCGCCCGAACTCGCGTCCGATGTGATCGACCGGGGCATTGTGATGACCGGGGGTGGTTCCCTGCTGCGTGACTTTCATCTATTGCTGACCAAAGAGACAGGCGTACCCTGCTACGTGGCCGACAACCCGATCGCGTGTGTAGCCCTGGGCGCTGGCAAAGCCCTGGAGAACTATGAGTTGATCAAGCGCAGCCTACCGGCCTATTAGGGCACTGTGCGTTCGCAACTGCCAACGTACGAAAAGGGCGCCCTGGACCTGGGAAAAGGTCGGGCGCCCCCTCTTTTTGAGGAAAGATTCTCACAGATAGTAGGTCATGCGCTGCAGGTGGGCCACAGGGTCGATGTATTGCACCCGCACGCCCGGTGGCACCGTTACCGTAATGGGCGCGTAGTTGAGAATGGCCTTGACGCCACCCTGTACCAGATCATCCACCACGGCCTGGGCCGCACTCGCCGGCACGGCGACGATGGCTATTTGCACTCCCAACTCTTGGAGTCTCTCAGGAAGATTGGCCACGTCACAGATCTCGAACTTGCCCAGACGGCGGCCGACTTTTTGCGGGTTGTCGTCGAACACACAGGCTACGCGGAAACCCCGACCCTCGAATCCACCATAGTGAGCAATCGCATGTCCCAGGTCCCCAGCACCAACCAAAGCCACATCCCACTGCCGCTCCACCTGCAGGATGCTTCTCAACTGATCACGAAGATAGGCAATATCGTAGCCCATGCCCTGCTTGCCAAACTCGCCAAAGTGGGACAAGTCCTTGCGTATCTGCGCTGAACTGATCCCCAACCGCTGTGCCAGATCCTTGGAGGCCGTGATCTGTTTTCCTTCCTCCAACATGTGGGTCAGTGCCCGCAGGTAGATGGGCAGGCGGCCGATGACAATATCGGGTACGGGCTTGCTTTCTGGCATTGTCGTCTCCTTCTGCGCCGCGAAACACTAGCTTGTGAAAGCACGCACAGGCTCTGCTGTATGATACCACATTTCACCGATCAAGGCAAAAATCGGAGGGCAGAGCTCGGGCTGGGCTCAGGTCGACTGGCGGGCACCAGGCCTGTAGGTATCTGAAGGATCTTTTAGTCGACCTTGGCCTTCTTTTGCAGTTCGTAGAGCTTGCTGATGGCCTCCAGGGGTGTCATGGCGCTGACATCCAAACTCTGCAACTCCTCTAGCAGGGGGTTTCCGGCGGCAAAGAGCGGCAATTGCCGTACCTCGATGGTACGCCGTGTTGAGCCGGGAGCACGGGCTTCCTGCTCCAGCTCTTCCAGGATCTCCTCAGCACGGTGGATTACCGGCCGGGGGAGACCAGCCAGTTGGGCAACATGGATGCCATAGCTCTGATCTGCGCCACCAGGAAC
>JASFHU010000765.1:0-3206 GCA_050123055.1 Anaerolineae bacterium | reverse complement strand
CCAGCGGGCCGATCCCCACCCGGACTAGCCTGAGTGTGGGATGACCCACCGCAGCCGTCATGCGGCGCGCTTGTCGTTTCCGGCCCTCCGTCAACACCAGGCGCAGCCAGGCCGTGGGCACCGACTTGCGGTAGCGGATGGGCACCGGGCGGGGGGGCAGCTCTGGTGCGCTGGCCAGTAACTCTACCCGGGCGGGCGCCGTCCGGCGGCCCTTGACCATCACACCCCGCCGCAGGGCGTCCAACGCCTCGACGCCGGGTTCCCGCTCCACCTGGAGCAGGTAGGTTTTGGGATGGTGGTAGCGTGGGTGGCCCAAACGGTGGATCAGCCAGCCGTCGTCCGTCAACAACAGCAATCCCTCGCTGTCCAGGTCCAGGCGACCGGCGGCATAGACCCTGGGCACCGTCACATAGTCGGCCAGCGTAGGGCGCTTCTCTCCACCGCCCCGTTCGTGATCGGGGTCGGTAAAGGCACACAGCACGCCGTAGGGCTTGTTCAACACCAGGTAGCGGCAGGTATTGTCCAGGGGCAGCGGCTGGCCATCCAGCCAGATCTGGTCGTGGAAGGGGTCGGCGCGGGCCCGGGAATCTCGTACCACCCGGCCATTGAGGGACACCCGCCCGCCGCGCACCATCCCATCGCATCTGGCCCGCGGACCGGTGCCCGCCGCCTCCAGTACACGAAGGATCGATTGGCGGCCTGCCACCCGGCTCAAGCAGTCTCTCTTTGCCCCGTCGACCATCTTTCCATCCCCTCGCGCTCCACTATAGCAGCATCGCCCGCCGCTGTCAAAACAACCCCCGGCCGATTTGCTGCCCCTCTGGCCCTGTGCTATACTGGCTCCATTCCGACGAGAGGAGGCGGCGCGGGCTGGCGATGAAGCTTGAGGTAATCGATCGGATATTGGTGGACGAAAAGAGTGTGCAGCGACGCGTTGCCGAGCTGGGCCAGGCCATCTCCAAAGACTACGAGGGCAAGGACCTGGTTCTGACCTGTGTGCTCAAAGGCGGAGTTGCCTTTCTGACCGACCTGATGCGCCAGGTCACCATCCCCCACGAAATCGACTTTATGGCCATTTCCAGTTACGGCCTGGGACAAAGAGAGAGCACCGGCGCCGTGCGTCTCATCATGGATCTGAAAGTTGATATTGCCGGCCGCGATGTGCTCATCATCGAAGACATTGTCGACAGTGGGCGTACCATGGATTACCTGCTGCGTGCCCTGTGGGCCCGCCAGCCGGCCAGCCTGCGCATCTGCACCCTGCTCAACAAACCCAGCCGCCGGGTCATCGAGGTGCCCCTCGACTATATCGGGTTTGATATTCCCGACGAGTTTGTGCTTGGCTATGGCCTCGATTTCGACGAAAAGTACCGCAATCTACCCTACGTAGGCGTGCTGAAAAAAGAGTACTTTGACGGACTGCCCGAACTGTAGCTTCCCCCTGCGTTACACAAAAAGGAACCCGCTTCAGGCAGGGCCCGCTGGTCACACCAGTCGGTCGCTGCCCGAACCGGGTCCTCAGTTTGACGCGTTGAGCCCTCTGGGGCTTAGCGCTCGATGAAGTAAACTACCTGCACCTGGTAGCCGATCTCCAATTCGCCCGGGCTGATCGCCCCACCGGCCGCCATGGCGCGTTCCACCGACAACCCAGCCGGAACCGGCGTCGTGCCGATCACCTCGCTGATCGACATCACCGGGCCCAGCGCCACCCCGCTCAGCTCGGCTAGGGCCTCGGCCCGTGCCGCCGCATTGTCCAGGGCATCGGCCCGTGCCTCTGCCTGGGCAGCAGTCGGGTCTTCCAGAGAAAAGCTGATGCCCCAGATATTGTTCGCCCCAGCCTCCACTACTGCATCCAGCACGTCGCCCACGCTCTCCAGGTCGCGGACGATCACATTGGCCATGTTCGACACCCGGTACTGGGCCTGGGGCTCGCCCGTGGCCGATTCGACCCTGGGCATCGGTTCGGGATAGCGGTCCAGGCTGATGCTATAGTTGGCCGTCTGGATATCCTTCTCCTCAACCCCAGCCTCTGCCAGCGCCGCCAGCACTGAGGCCATCTTGGCGTCATTCTCAGCTACCGCCTCGCCAATACTCTCGCCCGAGGTTTCCACACCCACACTCACCCTGGCGATGTCGGGCTCCATGCGGGCCGTACCCTGGCCCACCACCGTGATCGTCTGGGCCGGACTATAGTCCGAGTCGGTATCCTGTGCCACTGCCGGGCTCGCTACCTGGCCCCACAGCCAGACACCCGCCAGCCCTACCAGCAGTAGTAGCGCAATCGCCAACCCTGCCAACGCAAATCGCTTGAGCATTTTTACCTCCGTTTTTCCTCATCTCGATCTTTTTGTGCGCCAATCTCACGCACATCCCCTAGACGCTGCATCTCGGGAAAAGGTTCCGCCATGGACCCTGGCGATATAGATCGCATCCGCAAGTGAAACCGCCCCGGCATAGAGCGCCTGGCCAATGATCACACCCTCAATGTTGCCTGCTGCCTTCAACCGCTCCAGATCCTCCAAGGAGGCCACTCCGCCCGAAGCGATGACCTGCAAGCTGGTCTCTCGGGCCAGCGCGGCCGTTGCCTCCACGTTCACGCCGCTCAGCATCCCGTCCCGGGCGATGTCGGTATAGACCACCCGCACCACCCCTTGCGCGCGCATTGCCCGGCCCAGAGCGGACGCACTCAGGTCGCTCGTCCTCACCCAGCCGTGGGTCGCCACCTGCCCGTCCCGGGCGTCGATGCCGATCACGATCCGCTCCGCCCCAAAGCGCTCCACTGCCTCGGCGACCAGTTCCGGGTTCTGGACCGCTACTGTGCCCAGGATTGCGCGCCTGGCGCCCAGGCGCAGCGCCGTCTCCACGTCGCCCAGCGAGCGAATCCCCCCGCCGAACTGGATCGGCGTTCCCGGCACAGCAGCCTGGATCTCGGCCAGGCGCTGAAGGTTGATCGGGAGGCCAGTGTCCCCCTCTGTCTCGCCGAACGCCCCATCCAGGTTCACGACGTGCAGCCACTCGGCACCCTGCCGCACCCATCGTGCTGCCGCCGCTGCTGGATCATCGTCATAAACTGTCTCGTCCTCTGCCCTCCCCTGTCGCAGCCGGACACACCTTCCGCGCCGCAGATCGATCGCCGGGTACACGATCATCAGCTACCTCCAGGTTCTCCCTTTCTCTTGACCGCACCCCGTTGGGCGAGGTCTCGG
>JASFHU010000764.1:0-3209 GCA_050123055.1 Anaerolineae bacterium | reverse complement strand
GCTCCAACCGGTCGTGGCGCAGGATGGGCTTGCCGCCCGAATGCACCTCGGTGAGCGATTGGTAGCTGTCGTCCTGGGTGTGCGTCGCCAGGTAGGTTCCGACTACAGTACCGTAGGTCGTGGCATAGTCGGCACTGGCCACATCCTCAGTACCCTGCACCTGCGGAGTTGCCGCTGCCTCATTGGAGTAGCCAGACTCGTTGTCGCTGGCATCACTGGCGGTGACCACATAGTAATAGGTCGTCCCATTGGTGACCGAGCTGTCTGTGTAGCCAGGGTCACTCAGCAGAGAAGCGGTCAGGGCGGCATAGGGCCCGCCGCTGCTGGTGGACCGGTACACCGTGTAGCCGGCCAGGTCGGGCTCGCCGTTGGGGGACCAGGCCAGATCGACCGCCCCGTCTCTGCCCGTCGCCGTCAGGCCTGCCGGCGGGGCGGGCGGTGTGGTATCGCCGCTGGTTGTCGCGTTGGCCTGGTTGGAGTAGGCCGAGTTGCCCGCCCCATTGTAGGCATAAACCCTGTAGTAGTAGGTGGTGCTGGCCTGCAATCCGGTGTCCTGGTAGCTGGTGACGTTTGCGCCGACGGTGTCAAGCAGCGCCCAGGCGCTGGCATCCAGGCTGCGCTCGATCTTGAACCCGGCTTCGTCATCAGCGTTGTCCGTCCAGGTCAGGTCGATCTGGTCGCTGCCCGCCGCCGTCGCGACCAGGTCGGACGGTGCGTCAGGTGGGGTGCCGATGGCCTCCAGTTGCACGATCGTCACCGCGTAGTGCTGCATGCCCGAATAGCTGTCACCCCAGGTCATGGTATGGACGTTATAGTCCCATGTATCGTGGATGTACATCAGGTTGCTGGCGTCGTCGTAGCCGACACCGACCATGGTATGACCCACGACGTGGAACATGACGGGACGACCGGCATCGATCTCGGCTTTGTATTGTGCCCAAGTGAAGCCTGTTGTATTGCCATTGTACCCCTGGATATACTGGTTGTAGCAGTCGGTGACTGTATAGCCCCGGGACTCGTAGAATTCCTTGAGCCCGTAGGCGCCATCGTTGTCGATGCCGTGGCCGGGCATGGCGCTACAATAGAGCGGGCTTCCACTGGTATAGTTCCAGAACGTCGTCCCACCGTCCACGTTTCCGTAGGCCGACTGGTTGGTCTTCATATAGTCGCCCGTGCAGTCTCCGTAGGTGTGCTCCAGGCCGTCGTCGCCAAGCGGATCGGGGCCCTCATGTCCATAGTAGACCCAGTAGTCGTCGACGTGACCCTCGCTGGCTCGCCCGTCCAGCCCGAGATGCGTGGCGCTCAGCGGGCACTGGTGCCGCCAGGCGGTGCCATCGTACCAATCGGGCCAGGAACTGTTGTCCAGGGGCATCAGGCCGCCATTCGTCGGTCCCGCGTACATGTTGGCATAGCCGGTCCGGTCATAGTAGCCGGCGATCATGGCCGCAGAGGTAGCCGAGCAGCCAAAAGACCAGTTGAAGGCCGGGACCTCAGACAGGATGTTGACGCCCTCGGCCGCGCTGGGCGCAAGCAGGCTGGCAGTGCTACGCACAAAGCCAGGCGGCGGCTCCGGCGGGCCGTTGATGAGGCTCTCGGCGAGGACGGTTCCATCCTCGAGGGTTGTGGTGCGGACGCGGTAGTAATTGCCCTGTGGGCCCTCAGCCGCAACGGGGGATAGGCCGGCGCTTGGCATCAAGAGCAATGCCAAAGCCAGTAGAACGAGTACCTTTTTCATTTTCTGCTCCCTTCTTCATTGATTGTCTCGAGCTTGTTTTCAGCGTAGAGCATCATCCTTCTGGATCTGAATCAGCCTCGAGTTCACACGCAGCGTTACGCACGACTGTTCCGCAGGATCAACGGAACCAGAACCGGGCAGAGTATAAATGAACGAGTTTCCCGCAAGAAAGGCACGTGTCGTGGTCAGACACTGGCGCGCCCCAGCGATTGTGGGGAGGGGGGCCTTCTTGCTCACCCGATCATACCAGATTACGAGAACTTTGGCAATAGTACTTCTGGGCCACAATCTCCAGATCTGCCAGTGGCCGGTGCAGACCCCAAGGCCCAGTCCGGCGAAACAGTGCGCCCCAGCCCCTGCTCAAAGAGGCGCTCCAGGGCCGGGGCAAAGAGGTTCAGCCCCCAGGGTGGCGGCAAAGCTGAGCTGAAGGCCAATGTCCCACAGGGCTCGGGGATTGATCAGGGTCAGGACAAAGGCGGAAGCAAAGAGGGAGACATAGGCCATCGAGCGGCGGCCGAGGTAGATGGCCGTGACAGAGAGGCTGCCCATAAGGCCAGCCCGGACCACGGCAGCGTCGGCGCCCACCAGCAGCACGTAGAGGGTGATCCCGGCGATGGTGAACCAGTTTGCCCGGCGCCTGCCGGGGATCAGGCCAAAAAAGTCCCGCCCAGTCGGTTAAAAGCCCAGACCGGAGATCGGCCGGCCCTACCTTCTCTGAGACCTAATACCCACCCCGTAGCACCAGAGGGAGATTAATCTGCCACCCTACGTATTCGTCTGCGCCGATGTCGTAGCCAAGGCCAAACGGTCTCGACTGGCCATCCATGTCCACTGGGACGCCCGCGTCCACAGCTTCGTCGATCGCGGCCGAGGTAGAAGTGAGATGGTAGTCCCAGGTGCTGGGATCGACAAAGGCAGGATCGCCGTGCACGTTGACAGTGCCGGTGACGATCTGCCCCAGACCGTCCGTATCCGTCCCATTGTCGTGCCACAGAGTGGCCTGCAACGTGACCGTCGTACTCGCGCCAGCCCAGATGCCGTCACCGTCGTGACCGGCGATGATGGTGTTGGTGAGAGCCAGGGTGGCAAAGTTTGCCACGCTCACCCCTCGTCCACTACCAAAGTTGTCGGCGATCGTCGTGTGGAGCAGCCGTCCGGAGGTTGGTTCGCCTGAGGTGCCATTGAAGAGAAGTCCGTCGGCGTTGGTATTGGCCTGGTTTCCGGCCACCACGTTGTTGGTCAGGGTGATGGAAGTGCCAACACCCGCATACAACCCACCCCCACCGCCGGCCGCGCCAGGATTCAGCGTCGCCGTGTTAGAGATGAGTTGATTGCCGGTCAGCGTGATGTCGCTGTTATCCACAAGCAGGCCGCCACCAAGGCCCGTTTGCACTGTGGCCGCAGAGTTGCCCTGGATCCTGTTCCGGTTCAGGATGGCGACGCTTCCCTGCAAGACAGAGAGGCCGCCACCTTC
>JASFHU010000763.1:0-3209 GCA_050123055.1 Anaerolineae bacterium | reverse complement strand
CGGGGAGCAGCCGCACAGAACGGGGTGGCTCTGGCTGGCGGTTATACTCTTTGTGGCGGGGCTGTATGCCAAGCAGTCGTTTATCTTTGCCCCCGCCGCGGCCCTGGTCTATCTCTTTCTCTTTGTGGATCGCTGGCTGGCGATCAAGATGGCGGCGGCAATGGCCCTGTTGGGCGGCGGAGCGTTCCTGCTGATCAACTTTCTCACCCGGGGGGGATTTTGGGAAGGTTTGGTCATCAGCAACGTCAATCCTTTCCTCTGGTCCGAGTTCTGGAAGCAGCAGGCGGATTTCTTTACCACCTTTGCCCTGCTCGTCTTGCTGGCTGGCTGGTACCTGCTGGACAAATATGTCCTGGACCGGGCCATTGCTGTGCGGGAAAAGGTGAGCCCACTCGATCTCTATCTACCGGCGGCGCTGGCGAGCCTGTGGCTGGCGGGCAAGGCCGGGGCCTGGGAGAACTATTTTTTCGAGGCGCTGGCCGCGCTCGCCCTCTGCGCTGGGCTGGGCCTGGCCCGATTGGTCGGCCACCGAGCCTCGATGGTCCAGTTGCTCGCCCCCCTGTTGGTGCTGGCGCAGGTTGGCCTGATGTGGCACACGCCTCGCGTCGCCAACCGCTACCTGGAGCTGACCCGCCGCTCCAACCAGGAGATCGCTTCCTACCTGGCGGGCACACCTGATCCTGTCGTTTCGGAGGATATGGGGTTACTGGTAACCAACGGCAAGGTGCTGGACTACTATTCGTTCCAGTACAGCCAGTTAGCGCGGGCCGGACGCTGGGATCAGGCCTGGGAACTGGGCCAGCTACGCGACCGCGCCTTTTCAACGGTGATCCTGGAACAGGGCACCAGGCTGGACGTGGACCGCTACCAACGCTTCACGCGCGAGTTCCTATCTGAATTGGACCGGAACTACCGCCGCGACGGCACGGTGGGCAAATACGAGCTGTACGAGCCCGATCCCTTGCAGCACGAACGCCGGGCCGAGTTCGGCGACCAACTGGCGCTGGTGGGCTGGAGCCTGTATGGTCCCCCGGACTCTCCAGGTCCACCGGACCTGCAGAGTCCGCGGGGCCAGAATGGCCCGCTAGGTCCGCTGGGCCCGGAGGCCCCGCTGGGCCTGGAGCCTGGGGAGACCCTCACCCTGACCGTCGTCTGGCAGGCCCAGCAGCCGTTGATGAGCGACTATACCGCCTTTGCCCACCTGGTTGACGAGGCCGGACAGGGTTGGGCCGGCGACGATCACCAGCCCCACGGGGGCCTGTATCCAACCACTGCCTGGGGAGCAGGCGAGATGGTGCGAGATACATTCACCCTCACCCTGCCGGCCGATTCGCCGCCCGGCCTGTATCACGTCCAGGTGGGTTGGTACGACCCGGCCACGCAGAGGCGCCTGCCGGTGGGGGAAGGGGACACCCTTGGCCTGGCCGTGGTGCCGGTAAACTGGGAGGGTACGGGCGGGCAATCCGTCAGGCTGCTGGATGCCCGCTTTGGCGAGGCCGTTGCCCTACGGGGCTATGCCTGGCAGGTGGATCCAGAGGCCGTGGAGGTAACGCTGCGTTGGTCGGCTGATGCTCCCCTCGACCGGGATTACGCCATCTTTGTCCACCTCGTCGACCCGGAGGATGGGGACCGTCTGCTCGCCCAGGGCGATGCCCCACCCCTGGGCGGGCGCTGGCCAACCTCTCTCTGGCTGCCTGGCCTTGTGCTGGATGATCTGCATACCATCGCGCTGCCAGCAGAACTGGCCGGTTCCAGATCCTCCGGTCCGCCGCGAACCTATCACCTGCTGGTGGGCCTCTACGATCCGGTTACGGGCGACCGTCTGACCCTGCCCGACGGCAGCGATGCGGTTCGCCTGGCAGGACTCGAGATCCCAGCCGAGCGGTGAGCCTGTGTTTCTGGCGGCTGCCGGGTTTGTGCCCGGCGTGGTTTTAAGCAACAGTCCATTTGATACGTCGATAAGGAGTTGATCCGTGGCTGAATCTTTGTCTAGCTATCTCGAATTTGCTGTTGAAACCGCCTACTTGGCCGGCAGGGAAACCCTGGGCTATTTTCAAACAGGCCTGCAGCCCGATCTGAAGGCCGATAACTCGCCGGTCACCATCGCCGACCGGCGCTCAGAAAAGCTTATACGGCGCCGCATCGAAACGTACTTTGCCCACCACGCCATCGTCGGTGAGGAATATGGTGTGAAGGAGGCCGGTGCGGGCGCGGCTCGTTGGTTCATCGATCCCATCGATGGCACCAGGTCCTTTGTGAGCGGTGTTCCACTCTACGCGGTGCTCATCGGCCTCGAGTTGGAGGGACATGTCCGGGTCGGCGCGGCCTACTTTCCGGCGCTGGACGAAATGATCGCTGCGGCTTCGGGCGAGGGATGCTGGTGGAATGGTCGTCGGGCTCGGGTCTCGGACGTGCCTGATCTGTCGCAAGCGGTGGTCGCCTTCAGCGACGTGGCCAACTTTGCCAAGTGCGGTCGCTCTGGCGAATGGGAGCGCATTGTGCAGGCGACCGCCCATCGCGGGGGCTGGGGCGATGCCTACGGCTATCTGCTCGTCGCCACCGGGCGCTTGGAGCTGATGTTGGACCCGGTCATGAATGCCTGGGACTGTGGTCCTTTCCCGCCGATCCTGGAGGAGGCCGGGGGGTACTTTGGCGACTGGCAGGGAACCTCTACCATCCATAGCGGCGAGGCGATGGCGACCACGCAGACGCTTCTGCCCGAGGTGCTTAGGGTGATGCACGGCCAATGACCGCAACCGCCTCTCAGCGCCTGAACCTTGCCCCTGTGGTCTGCTGGTAGGCTGCCTGTGTGCACCTGCTGGTACCTTACTTGACCCACCCTGGCTTCTGAGGTATAATCTGTTAGCAAAATTCGAGCCGTCAATTGAACGCCGTTCTGCACACAGAGGCTGGGAGCCTTTTTGTCATGATTGGCGGCAATTCACCGGGGCGTAGCGCAGTCCGGTAGCGCACTTGAATGGGGTTCAAGTGGTCGCCCGTTCAAATCGGGCCGCCCCGACCACAAAGAGGATGGTCGATGGCCTTTTGCTATCGACCATTGCTTTATGCAGATAGGTCTATTCTCATCGCGGCCGAAACCGTGATGAGAACGGACAACGCCAGGGCCTCGCTTGGTCGTGCTCAAGTCGATGGAGGCATCGCCGGAGAAGAATGCACACATCTTCGTCGTGGACGAGACCAGGTTGGCG
>JASFHU010000762.1:0-3217 GCA_050123055.1 Anaerolineae bacterium | reverse complement strand
GGCCGGACCCGAGGCCTGCGCGAGAAGGCCCGGCAGCTCCACGAAGGGACAGACTATGCCATTGTGCTCTCTCCACCGGTAGGCTTTGTGCACCTGAGCCAGTACCTGCGCGGCTACGAGCAGTGGCTGATGGACATCGTCCTCAACCCTGAGTTCCTGGACGCGCTCATGGACAGGGCGCTCGCCTGGTGGCTGGAGCTGGTTGGTGCCGTTCTGGACGAGGTTGGACCCCACATCGACGTGGTCGCCATCGGCGATGACGTGGCTTTTCACGACCGGCCCATGGTTGATCTCGCTCGCTACCGAAAGCTGTTCAAACCGCGCCACCGGAGGATGATAGACTTGGTCAAAGCCAAGTCGGACGCCAAGGTGCTCTACCACTGCTGCGGAGCGGTCAAGCCCCTGATCGGGGAGTTTATCGACATCGGCGTGGATGCCCTGAATCCGGTTCAGGTCTCGTCGGCCGGGATGGACGACACCGCTGCCCTGAAAGCAGAGTTTGGCGACGGCATCTGTTTCTGGGGCGCCATCGATACCGGTAGGGTACTGCCGATGGGCACCCCCGCTGAGGTGCGCACCGAGGTGCGGCGCCGCATTCAGGATCTGGCCCCCGGCGGCGGCTACGTTCTAGCCGCGGTACACAATATCCAGGAGGATGTGCCGCCGCAGAATATCCAGGCCATGGCCGATGCGGCCATCGAATTCGGGTAGGAGATACAGTGTGCGCGACCATGGATGAGTTGGCTTTTGCCTACGCTGAGGATCTGCTAGGCAAGGAATACATCACTGCCACCTACTACCTGGAGAGCGAGCCCCAGGTGGACATCGTCGCCAGGGCGGCGTCCTTTGCCGTGGGACAGAGTGTTGGCACCTGGACACCGGTGCCGGGCGTCACCCGCGAGATGCTGGAACGGCACATGGCCCGCATCGTCGCCATCTATGACGTGCCGCCAGTTGAACTCCAGCCGGACCTGCCTGCCGACAAACGGGCATTCTTTATCCAGATCGCCTTCCCCGAGGCAAACTTTGGTCCCCAATTCCCCATGCTGCTCACGACCCTACTGGGCAACGACGTCTCTACCGCAGCCCAACTCAAGCTCGTGGACCTGCAACTCTCGCCCAGCTTTGTGGTCGGCTTCAGCGGCCCCAAGTTCGGCATCGCGGGTCTGCGAGAGCATCTGGGCATCCCCAAACGTCCCATCCTGTTGAACATGATCAAGCCCTGCACAGGCTATGGCCCCGAGGCGGGAGCAGCCTTTTTCGCTGCCTCAGCCCGGGGAGGCGCCGATGTGATCAAAGACGACGAGCTACTGGGCGACACCTCCTTCAGCGCCATGCTGGACCGGGTGTCGGCTTATCGCCGCGCCGCTGAGGAGGTCTATGAGGAGACCGGGCACCGGGCCGCTTACTGTCCGAACATCACCGGCCGCCCGGAAAAGACGGTGGAGAATGCGCGCCGTGCCCAAGAGCTGGGCGCCAGCATGGTCATGATCAATGGCATTACGGCTGGTCTGGGCGTCATCCAGGCCGTGGCAGAGGACCCAGGCGTCACTATCCCGATCCTGGCCCATTATGCTGGGACCGGCACGTTGGTCGAGAATCCTCGCGCTGGGATCAGCTCGCCGTTGTTGCTGGGCAAATTCAACCGCCTGGCCGGTGCCGACGTTGCCATGTTCGGCTCGGTCTATAGCACCTACCCGCTGCTCCGTGAAAAGTACCTGCGCACGGCCCAGTTCCAGACCATGCCCCTCTACAACCTCAAGCCGACGATGCCATCGGTGGGAGGTGGCATCCACCCCGTTTCCGCGGCGCGCATCATCGAGGATATCGGCTTTGACGTGATGCTGGCCGTGGGGGGCGCCATTCAAGGGCATCCAGGTGGCACGGTGGCTGGTGGATGGGCCATGCGGGCGGCCATCGATGCGGTGGTGGAGGGTGTACCTTTGACGGAAAAGGCAAAGGAACATCCAGAACTGGGGAAAGCGTTGGAACTGTGGGGAGACAGGGATTGGTAGGTGGTCATCATGTTCGTGGCATACCACCAAAGACGACAACGCCCCCAAAAAGTTGGGGATTCTGGAGGTCTAGACTTGTCTGGGTGTTCCTGGAATTGTGAATCTGCGATTCAGGAGGTTTGAGCATGCAATTTGAGGATGTGCAGCGGATGGCGATGATCGGGTCCGGGACGATGGGCACTGGGATGGCGATGTGCTATGCTCAGGCAGGCTACTCAGTTGCCCTGTACAGTCGCACCTCCCAGAGCTTGGAACGCGCTCTGGGCCGAATCGAAAACAGCCAAGCGCTGTTTGTGCAGGAGGGCCTGATCTCAAGCCAGGAGGCGGAGGCAGCAAAGGCCAGGATCCGCCCCACTACGAGCCAGGAAGAGGCATTGGAGGGCGTTCAATACGTTCTGGAATCGGTCCCCGAAGATCTAGAACTCAAGCAGAAGCTCTTCCAAGGGATGGAAGCTCAGTGCCCGGACGACACCATCCTGGCGACAAACACCTCGGGGCTGAGTATCACGGCCATTGCCTCGGTATGCCGGCACCCGGAGCGGGTGGTTGGCCAGCACTGGGCCAATCCGCCCGAGATCGTTCCATTGGTCGAGGTGATTCGTGGCGAACAGACCTCGGACAGAACCATGGACTTGGTCTACCAGATCACCAGAAAGCTGGGCAAGGCGCCCGTCCGGGTCCAGAAGGACATCTCTGGCTTTGCCAGCAACCGGCTTCAGTACGCCGTCTTGCGGGAAGCCCTCTACCTGGTAGAAGCAGGGGTGCTCAGCCCCGAGGACGTCGACCGTACACTCAAGAACGGCGTGGGGTTCCGCTACCCCTGGCTGGGACCGCTAGAGACGGTAGATCTCGGAGGCCTGGATGTATTTCACACCATCGCTCAGTACCTGTTTAAAGAACTCAGCACGATGCAGACGAGCCCCGAGTTCTTTGACCGGCTCGCGGAGGAAGGGAAGTACGGCATCAAGGCCGGCGAGGGCTTTTATCGGTATGAACCTGATGCCAGGGACGAGATCCTGCGCAAACGGGACCTCTATTTTATCCGCCAATTGAAGCTACTTGGTGAGGTCCGGGAACAGTAGACTATGCGCTGGGCTAAAAGCGGAAAGGAGGCCACATGGGAGCTTGGGGATGGGGCAGCTTTGAGAACGATGAGGCGCTTGATTGGGTCATTGACCTCGAACAATCCCAAGACTTGTCGG
>JASFHU010000761.1:0-3219 GCA_050123055.1 Anaerolineae bacterium | reverse complement strand
CGTCATCCATGGTGCACGGCCGGCGCTCGCCGCTGTCGAGGTCGATGATGTGGGTGGGCGTGCCCAGCCCGGCAAAGCAGATGTTTTCACCGCCGACCTCCAGGCGGAAGGCGTCCCCCGGCTCGCCCGGGCCGTAGAGCGTGAACCGCTCGGGTGCCTGGTCCACGGCCCACTGGACCAGCTCCTCAGGGATGCGTACCTGATGACTGCCGGCCTCCACCTCGGCGCCGGCCTGGCTAAAGATGGTCCGGGCAGGCTTCCAGTCTACCTGGACGCCAACGGTCGACAGGATCTCCATCGAGGCAGCGTGGATGCGCCTTACCTCATCACGGCTGAGTACCTCAAACCGGGCGCTTTTCATGATCGATTCTCCTCCTCGTTTCTTGGCCGTGGTTCATCCCAACAATGCAACCAAGGCCCACGGCATGCTCTGCCCGACTACCGCCGCAATACCACGCCATGCCGACCGTCCTTCAGAAGTTGTCCGTCTCGGGCCACCACTTGCCCACCGATCATCACCACCCGGATACCGGTCGGCGGAGCATCGGCTTGTTCGGGCGTCGTATTGTCGGCCACCGTTGACGGGTCAAAAAGGACCAGGTCGGCCCGTTGACCCTCGGCGACGCGCCCGACCCCGTCCAGGCCGGTCCGCTTGGCCGAAAAGGACGTCATGCGTCGCACAGCTTCCTCCAGCGTGAAGAGCCCCAGGTCGCGGCTGTAGCGCCCCAGGATCCGGGGGAAGGTGCCAAAGGAGGCCGGGTTATGCCTGCCCCGCCGGGTCAGGATCGTGTCGGTCATGAATGCACACAGGGGGTGAGACAGCGCGGCCCGCAGGGGGGCTTCGCGCCTCCCATCGCCCGAGTAGGTGTTCAGCAGGATGCGCGCCCGGCCCCTGCTTACCTTGGCCACGAGCATATAGGCCTCGAAGGCAGGCAGGCCCAGGTGACGGGCGATGGTATCAAAGTCCAGTCCCTCCAGCTCGGCCAGCTCTGGCGCACGGCCCCACAACAGGGTGATGTCCCCGTAGCCCAGGCCCAGTGCCAGGCGCAGCAGGTCGATCTCTCGCTTCAGCGACCGCAATGCCTCCGGATCGTCGATATTCTCTGCAAAACCGTCCAGGAACCATTCGGGAAAGATGGCATTGACCGTGGTGTTGCCACAGGTATAGGGAAAGGCGTCAAAGGCCACGTCCACACCATCGCTGGCTGCCCGCTCGATGTCGCGCAGCACGGTACGGTGCGTGCGCCAGGTGCGGCGCCCGACAAAGATCTGGTGCGAAAGCTGCAGCCGCACGCCCGCCTGCTGTGCCAACCCCAGTAACTCACGCACCGAGCGGATATTGTGGGCCGTGCCCACGATCATCGGCTGGTAGAAGGAGGAGACCCAGGTGAAGGCCCGGCCGTGCACCGTAAAGATGGCGCCCTCCTCGGCCACCACTTGCAGCAGGGCCTGCAACTCGTCGTTGCGGCCAAAGATGCCCGGGGCGTAGGCCAGCCCCGCCGAAAAGCCAAAGGCTCCCTCGCGCAGGGCCTGGCGAGTGAGCTGGCGCAGGGCCTCCATCTCCTCGGACGTGGGCGGGTCGGAGCGGTCACCCATCACCGCCTGGCGGATGGTGCCGTGGCCCACCAGGAAGGCGGCATTCAGCAGCAGCCCGTCGCCGTTCAGGGTGTCCAGGAACTCGCCCATCGTGCGCCAGCGGTAAGGGAATGCGCGCTCGCGCAGCATCTCGGAGAAGGCATCTACGCGGGGTATCGACTCGTCGGTGACCGGTGCGGCCGAAAAACCGCACTGTCCCGTGACCAGGGTCGTGATGCCCTGCAGTACCAGCGGGGCCAGGATCTCATCGTGGTCCTCCAGGGGCAGGATCCAGTCGCCGTGGGAGTGGACGTCGATAAAACCCGGCGCCACCACCAGGCCGGTGGCATCCAGCTGCTTGGCGCCGTTCAGGGGCTCGCCGCTGGCGACCGCTGCGATCCGCCCCTCGCGGATACCCACCTCCGCCCGGAAACGGGGGCGGCCCGTGCCGTCGATGACGGTGCCGTTGCTGATGATCAGATCAAACTCCACAGATTTCCTCCAAGCTTTGTCTCTTACACAGCCCAGGTTTCCCGGAGCACGCGCAGCACGTTCGACCCCAGGGCCTTGCCTATCTCCTCATCGCTATAACCGTGAGACACCAGCCAGCGAGTCACGTTGGGCATGACTTCGCTGGGGTTTTCCAATCCCTTGACATACTCCACCTGGTCGTAGACGGCTCCCGCATGGGCCTCGGCGATGGAAAGCTGCCGGGTAAAGGCATGGTGCAGCGCCACGTGGTCGCCAAACAGGGTGTCCGGCCCAAAAGCCACGTGGTCGATGCCGACCAGGTTGGCGATGTACTCAAAGTGCTCCATGTACGACTCGATGGAGTGCAGCGGGTGCTGGTGTGTCAGGGTCGTGTGCGGGGCAGCTTCGACGCCGATGACGCCTCCCTTTTCGGCGCAGGCTCTGAACACAGCGTCGGGCATCATTCGGTTGCTGTTCCACAGCGCTCGGGCGCCGACGTGGGAGATGAGGGTGGGTTTCTGGCTGACTTTGATGACGTCGGTGCTCGTCTGATCCCCACAGTGGGCCGTGTCGATGGTCATACCCAGCTTGTTCATCCGGCGTACCACCTGGCGGCCAAAGCGTGTCAGTCCACCATCGCTGCGCTCCTTCAGCCCCGATCCCAGGGCATTGGACTCGGAGTAGGTGATGCCCATGGCGCGAACACCCAAGCCGTATAGCACGTCGACCCGATCCAGCTCGTTCTCGATTGGTGTCGCCGATTCGAGGGAAGCCACAAACGCGATCCTACCCTCCTCTTTGGCCCGGACCAGATCGTCAAAGTCACAGGCAACGTAGACCATCTGTTGGTGTGCAAAGTCGCTGAAGCGGATGCCGATGTCGTGGATGACGTCGGTCCACTTCCAGCCTGCACTGGACGTGATCAAGGCCGTGCCATCCATAAAGTTCTCAAAGAGGACATCGATGCCCGAGATGCTCAAGCCCTCGTAGCCGGTCCATTCCCGCCCCTGGCGTACATAGTCAAAGACCTGGCCTAGATCCTCGGGGAACACAGAGGTGTGGTCATGGACCGAGACGACGACGTTGTCGGCCAGCAGCCGCTGCACCCTCCGTTCCTGTTCTTCGGATACGGGATACACGTAGGGCTCTACGCGGCCAACCTCCGCTGCCAGG
>JASFHU010000760.1:0-3221 GCA_050123055.1 Anaerolineae bacterium | reverse complement strand
TACGAGCCCATGCCTGGCGGAACGATGAGTATCTGGCCCTTCATCCTGGGACGGTTTGTGGAACTGCCCTACACCTTGGCGCAGGACTGCACGCTGACCGTTGTCCTTGGTGAGACAACACCCAGGCTTTGGCTACAGAAAGTGGATTTCATCGAGAGATATTGTGGGATGGTCTTGGTGAATACGCACCCGGACTACCTTTCAGATCCATTAACCTGGAAGATCTATTCTGATTTCCTGCAGGCCATGCGGCGCCGCGGTGGATACTGGCATGCTTTGCCGAGGGACGTGGCACGTTGGTGGCGTGCTCGCACCGACGACAGGGGCGACGCCATGGATTCGCGCTTGGTCTGGGCAGAAGTGGAACTGGATGAAGAAGGTACGGGCCTGAAGCTGGGAGGTGAGACTTGAAGAGAGCATTGGTATGTGGGGCAGGGGGCTTTATCGGTGGACATCTGGAAAAGAAGCTCAAGCGCGAGGGATACTGGGTACGCGGCGTGGACATCAAAGAGCACGAGTTTGCAGCCACCGCCGCGGACGAGTTCCTGCTGCTGGACTTGAGGGAGGAGGGGAATTGCCAGGCTGCCCTCACCCTGGCTGCGGGCACGTTCGATGAAGTATACCAACTGGCCGCCGACATGGGCGGCATGGGCTTTATCTCCTCTGCCGAGTGCGAGATCATGCGCAACAGTGCGCTGATCAACATTCACATGGTACACAACGCGTGGAGGTTGGGGGTTCAGCGCTACTTTTTCTCATCTTCGGTCTGTGTCTACCGCGACATGCGGCCCGGGGAACCAGAGATGACCGAAGAGGATTGCTATTGGATCTTGCCGAGACGCAGGCCCATTGTCTCAGCATGGACCGCTTATAGCCTGCTCGGTTCTCGAGTGTAATGTGCTGGGTCCGACCGAGGAAGGAAAACCGCAGAGAATGTGGCACTTGCCGATGCAGAGACAACGATGACGCTGGTTCTCTCTGGTTGGAACGGGCTCGGTCGAATTGCTGACAATTCGGTGTGCGCCTGGGAATCCCTCGGTCCAAGTCCAAAAAAAGCCTACATATGCGGCCATTGCCGGCCGTCGGGTATCAGACCGAATGCTAAGGGCGAGCCCGGACGCCTGACCTGCCGCGCAACTTGCCTCCTCTTTCATTACGAGGTATAGTAGACACATTATGGCTTCGCTCCATGGCGTCAACGGAATCGAGGACGCAGCATTCGGCGGCCAACGGCTGCTAGAGTGGTACCAAGATCACCGCCGCGACCTTCCCTGGCGTCGCACCCATGACCCCTACGCCATCTGGGTAGCTGAGATCATGCTCCAACAGACACGGGTTGAGACCGTCGTTCCTTACTATGAACGCTTCCTGGCCCGATTTCCCACCGCCAAAATGCTGGCAGCAGCCCCTCTAAACGACGTCCTCAAGTCCTGGGAAGGTCTCGGCTACTATGCCCGTGCCCGCAACCTGCACAAAGCCGCTCAGCAAGTGGTCCAGGAACATGGTGGTCAGCTACCCACGACGCCCGAGGACCTGCGATGCCTGCCCGGCATCGGCCGCTATACAGCCGCCGCTGTCGCCAGCATCGCCTTTGGCCAGGACGCTGTGGCCCTGGATGGAAACCTGTACCGCGTCCTGTGCCGCCTCTTTGCCATCGACGATGACCCCGGACGCCCGAACACCCAACGCCTGTTAGAGTACCTGGCCCTGTCGATGCTGCCTGCTGGGCAGGCTGGTGATTTCAACCAGGCGCTCATGGACTTGGGCGCCATGATCTGCACCCCTACAAAGCCGCGTTGCCTGCTCTGTCCACTGTCGCACCAGTGCCAGGCGAGACGTGAAGGGATTCAGAATGAACTGCCTATCCGCGCCACGCGCACCCAACGCCCCCACCGCGACGTGACAGCCGGCGTCATCTGGGATGGGGACGGCCACTTTCTCATCACTCAGCGCCCCCTGGACGGCATGCTGGGTGGTTTGTGGGAGTTTCCTGGCGGCAAGCGCCGACCTGGAGAAGGCCTGCCAGCCTGCCTGCATCGGGAAATCTGTGAGGAGCTGGCCATCGAGATCCAGGTAGGCGATCTGTTGTGCACCGTGGAACACTCCTTCACCCACTTTCACATGACACTACACGCCTTCGACTGCCTGTGGCTCAGCGGGAAACCCCAGTGCCTGGGCTGCACCGATCTTCAATGGGTCACCCTCGATGAACTCGACGCCTACGCCTTTCCAGTAGCCGATCAAAGGATCATCGCCTTCCTGCGCGCCCAGCACCCCGTGCGCTGCCTGTAGAGCAACCAAGGTCGCCCGCCACATCTAGCGACAGACGCCCCACGGCCTTGCCACTATACCAGGTTTCCTCTAGAAGTTCAATGACAGCGTCAGCTTGACATCTGCCACCAATGAAGTATAATTATATTGTTATATAGTTATGGAGAAGGTCGATGATAGGTCTGCTTGAAGGGCCCTTGCCACTACATGTCAGGTTTGTCGTCTCGTTGCCTCACAGCTTGCTGGCAACGATCAGCCTGGTGTGTGCCTCATCCGAGTTCGAGGGGCTGGGTGATTGGTTGCGTGAGACACGCGCCCGGCTGACAGCCGATCTGTACGAGGAGCTATGCGTGCTGATCGGATTCCCAGGCCACCACCAGCGTTTCATCGGTGAATTGTCCGCCCGGCTTCCGGATGGGGCAGCGGACCTGGAGTTTGATGAACTGATGGCTCACCTGTGCGCCATTCCCGACGTGCACTACCAACTCATCGCCCTGCAGGCCCTGGCCAGAGGCACCCCCCACTCCCCAACACCCAACAATCTGTTGGACCTCCTTAACAGACCACCTGAATGGGCCGCCTACCTGGCGGAGGTCGAGTCGAGGGTAGCACCGGAAACAGTGGCAACCCTCGTCCGCGATGGTGCCCAACTCAAGAGCCGGCTGTTGAATGCGCTTGAGCGTTTCTGGCAAGAAGCCTACGCCCAGGAATTCAAAGCCACACGTCCGCTGATGGAGCACAGCGTAATGCAGCATCGAACCGTGTGCCACAACTCGGACTTTCGCCAGGTCTTTACTTCTGTTACTGGCCGCCTCGTGCCTGAGCCGATTTCCGACCTGCTACCCACCATCACCAGCGTTACCTTCATCCCGTCCTGCTACGTGGGTCCCTACGTAGCCTATATGCATTACGCCGACCAACTGCTTCTTCTTTACAACTGCCGCTCTACA
>JASFHU010000759.1:0-3226 GCA_050123055.1 Anaerolineae bacterium | reverse complement strand
CAGCGCCGAATTCCCCAGCCCCTGAACTCCAACACCATCGGAACAAGGGAGTTCAATGTCCAAACCAACATCGCGCTACCGCTGGTTCGTGGTCTCGATCTTTTTCTTTTTCGTCCTGCTCCACCAGGCCGACAAGCTCCTCATAGGCCCCCTGACCACCCCCATCATGGAGAGCTTTGGCATCAACGAGGCCCAGATGGGCGCCGTCTCCAGCCTGGCCATCATCGTCGCGGCCATCCTCTACCCGCTCTGGGGCTACCTCTACGACCGCTTTTCGCGCTCCAAGCTACTGGCGCTGGCCTCCTTTATCTGGGGCAGCACGACCTGGCTGAACGCCCTGGCGCCCAATTATCCTACCTTCCTGGTTACCCGGGCCAGCACGGGCATCGACGACGCCAGCTACCCCGGCATCTATAGCCTCCTGGCCGACTATTTCGGCCCCAAGATGCGCGGCAAGGTGTACGGCCTGCTCCAGATGGCCCAGCCCCTTGGCTTCATGCTGGGCACCATCCTGGCCACCATGCTGGGTGGGGCGATGGGCTGGCGCAGCGTCTTTTTCATCACCGGTGCGGCCGGCATCGCCGTGGCCTTTCTCATCTTTTTCGGTGTACGCGAGCCCGAGCGCGGCCAGGCCGAGCCGGAGTTGGCCGGGCTGGACGAGATCGCCGACCATCGCATCGACAAACAGGTAGCCCTGGGCTTGCTACGCAAAAAGAGCTACCTCCTGTTGCTGACCCAGGGATTCTTTGGTGTATTTCCCTGGCAGGTGCTGACCTTCTGGTTCTTCCGCTACCTGGAAGCGGAGCGCGGGTATACGCCCGACGAGGCTATGCTATCCATGATGGTCGCCATCGTAACCCTGTCGGCCGGCTACTTTTTGGGGGGATCGGTGGGTGACTTTTTCTTCCGCCGCACGCCACGAGGCCGCGTGCTGACGGCCATGATCGGGGTATTGGCTGGGGCCCTCTTTTTGGTGCTAGCGCTTAGCGTGCCCGCCGCCAGCCAGGGACTCTTTTTGGCGCTGCTGGCCCTCACCGGTCTGACCATGTCGGTGGCCGCACCCAACGTGGTCGCCACGGTGCAGGACGTCACCGAGCCCGAGGTACGGGGGACGGCCCAGGCCATCATGAGCTTTGCTGAAAACATTGGCTCGGCCCTCGCGCCCTTGCTGGCAGGCCTGATCGCCGTCTCTTACTCGCTGCACGTGGCCATCCTGGTCATCTGCACCGTCACCTGGATCCTGTGCGCTATCCTGTTCGGTGTCACCGCCATCCTGGTGCCCCGCGACGTCGAGCGGCTGCGCGAGATCATGGGGGCGCGGGCACAGGAGGAGGTTCAGGGGCCAGCCATAGCCTGAGGCCAGTTCCCCATCAGGTACCCTGACCCGGAGCTAGTACCCGCGCAAGATGCCCATGCCGAGGCCCAGCACAATGGTGAAGACCAGGAACACAACATAGAGCACCACGCCCGCGACCCCCAGGATCATGCCCAGGTTGGCCCGCTTCCAGTCCTGCTCCAAACCGCCACTAGCTCTGATGTCCCGCTTGACGATAAAGCCCAGGATGATGGCCGCGATTCCCACCGCCGGCCCGATGCAACCGATCAGGCCAAAGATCGGCACGCAGGTCAACGTCACCGAGCCGATGGAAACGATCCCCAGAACAAGGGCGACCCTGGCGCGCGTGTCCGGGGCAGCCGGAACATCGTAGGCTGGTTCATAGTAGGCCGCTTCCGGCGACGCCGGTGGCGGGACGGTTGACTCTGGCGGGATTGGTGCCAGTGGCAGATCGAGCGCGCCAGCGGTGGGTGCGTCGGCGGCCGCCAGATCGTCCGCCACCGCTGGCTCTTCAATGGCGGCTGGCTCTTCAGCCACCACTGGCTCATCAGCGGCAGGGGCCAAGATCGCTCCACATTCACCACAAAAGAGATCTTGCTCGGAAGCCTCGGAACCACATTCATTGCATTTCATAGGTCCTTTCCTTTCTCCCAGGGGGGGCAATCACCGCGTGACTCGCCAAGCATTATACCTTGAGGCGCGCCCGCTGTCAAACGATCCTTCCCGGCGCAAGATCCAAACGGCAAAGTTGACCGGGCGAACCCACCATGGTAGAATGCTCGACGAGCCAGCCACGCAAGAGAAGCGTTTTCTGGAGGAGAGGAGCTCTAGCAATGTCCCTGGTCAGTGTTCACAACGAATGGGATCCCTTGGAAGAAATGATTGTAGGCATCCCTGATAACGCTCGGGTTCCAATGGCTCAAAAAGATCTCTTTGCCCTGGAATACCATGAGCATCATAAAGAGATGTCTCAGATCCCTTCAGGCCCTTACCATCCGCAGGTCATTGAAGAAACGCGGGAGGATTTGGAAGCCTTGGTGACAGTCTTGAAACAGGAAGGGGTTACGGTTCGCCGTCCACAGGTCACCGACCATTCCAAAGTCTTTTCATCTCCAGATTGGCAATCGGATGGAGAGTACAACTACTGCCCCCGTGACCTTTTGCTGCCAATCGGAGAGACGCTTATAGAATGCCCGATGCCCCTGCGCTCGCGCTTTTTTGAAAGCTTGGCCTACAAAGATCTGTTACTTGAGTACTTTGAGAGCGGCGCCGGGTGGATAGCTGCGCCCAAACCCCGCTTACTGGATGAAGTTTATGATGACGACCCCAAAAGCAAGATCAAAGTACGGAATATCGAACCGTTGTTTGATGCGGCCAACGTCTTGCGTGTGGGTCGGGATATCCTCTATCTGGTGTCCGTTACGGGCAACATGATGGGCTATGAATGGCTAAAACGTATCTTGGGACCTGAATACCGGGTTCATCCCTTGATAGGTGTCTATGAAGGTACACATATCGACACCACCATCACCTTGCTTAGACCGGGGTTGGTACTACTCAATCCGTCGCGAATTAGCGAGAGCAACATGCCGGAACTATTCAGAGGATGGGACATCATATGGTGTCCCGAAATGATCGATACCGGACATTCGGTGGGGTGGGAGTATTCCCGGGCCTCGATCTGGTCAGGGATGAATTTCTTTATGATAAACCCAAGATTAGCCGTTGTGCATGAAGCTCAGAAACCATTGATCAAGGTCTTGTCAAAGCACAACATCGAGACAATCCCCTTGAAATTACGCCATACGCGAACGCTCAGTGGTGGATTTCATTGCGTAACCTTGGATATCCGAAGACGGGGTATCTTGGAAGATTATTTCTAGGCAAGTG
>JASFHU010000758.1:0-3227 GCA_050123055.1 Anaerolineae bacterium | reverse complement strand
TCGATTACCTGAAGGGCAAGGGGTTCAGCCACTACCAGACCTGCCACGCGATGCGGCGCGACCTGGCGGAGCCGGTGCCCGATCTGCCGGTACCCCCAGGAGTGGAGGTCCGGGCCTGGCGGATGGATACCGAAGCGGAACAACGGGCCTACCTGGAGGCGTATGAGGCGGCTTTTCAGAGTGGGAGCAAACCCCTGGAAGAGTTGCAGCATTTTATGGAATCGGAGCAGTGGTCGGTGGGGACGACCTTCACCGCCTTTGCCGGCGAGCGGGTGGTGGGCAGTGTGGCTGCCTGGTACAAGCCCGGCTCGCGGGCAGGGGGCAAGACCGAGGCGGTGTTTGTGGTGCCCGAGTGGCGCAGGCGTGGCCTGGCCCGCTATTTGCTGAGGGAAAGCACATTGTACCTCCGGGAGCGCGGGCTGGCCTTTGCCGAGCTGGAGATGGACAGCGACAACGGGTCGGCGAGGGCCTTGTACGAATCGCTGGGCTACCGCATCTGCCAGGACGAGGTCTCGCTGGGACTGCTGCTGGAGACGTGAACCAGAGACGCGACAAGAATCCGAGCGTCAATCATGAATTGGAGGGAGGGAACCTATGGACGACAGATGGGAAAATCGCAACTATGAACAGGTCCAGGTTTTGGTGAGAGGCATGGGCTGTTTGGCAACATTTGGAACTGAAGGGAGAATACCGGATGGGTACGACGGACGCCGGAAGCGTAGGCAGATCATGTTCCACCCATAGGTGTGCCAGGGTGCGTGCGAATTGGGTGCTTGAACAGGAACGTAGGTTATGCTCCGCCGTCGCCTGGGCCGGGTACTCCCACCACATCGACCTGAAGGAGAAGACCTACGGTGACCAACGATGATGTAAGCATAGACAAGTACGAGCAGTACGAAGCGATGTTTGACCCTGTGTGGGCTGGTCGCGAGATGCGGCGCAGACCCAAAGCAAATCACAAGCCCAAAAAGACGGTTGACCAGATCATCGCCGAGCTGACCGACGACACCTCTGACGTGGAATTGGGCTTCAATACCACCTACCGGCCATCCCGCTACGAATCGGGTTGGCTGCTGTCCTCGCTCTACTCCTTCTACGACGAGGGGCTGATCACCGACGTGCTGGCCCAGGTCAAGGGAGGGAAGGAGGCGAGTGTGTACCGCTGCCAGGGCAATCCCACCACGGGTGCCGGCTTGCTGGCGGCCAAAGTGTACCGGCCGCGCATGTTCCGCAACCTGCGCAACGACAAGATGTACCGCCAGGGGCGCGAGATCCTGCTGGCTGGCGGTGGGCCAGCGGGCAGGGACTCGGGCTATATCGAGCGGGCCATCCGCAACAAGTCGGCCTTTGGCTTGCAGGCGGCCCATACGTCGTGGCTGATGTACGAGTTCACGGCCATGGAGCGCCTGTACGAGGCGGGCGGGGCCGTGCCCCAGCCGGTCGCGCCCAGCCCCAACGCCATCCTGATGAGCTACCATGGCGACGATCGGATGGCGGCGCCCACCCTCAACACCGTAAACCTGGAGCCGGACGAGGCCGAGATCCTGTTCCGGGAGGTGCTGCGCAACGTCGATCTGATGCTGCAGCACGACCTGGTCCACGGCGACCTGTCGGCCTACAACATCCTCTACTGGGCGCCCGAGGGACCGCCGGGCAAGATCACGCTGATCGACTTTCCCCAGGTGGTCAACCTGCGTAGCAACCGGAAGGCGCGCTTTATCCTGCGGCGCGACATCCAGCGCACCTGTGAGTACTTTCAACAACAGGGGGTGGACTGCGACCCGGCTGCGATCATGGACGATCTGTGGCGCCGTCACGTGGAAGCACCTCATCCGCTGGACGTTGCCGCCGACTTGTCCAGGCTGGAGGCGACCCTGGCCGAAGCCATGGAGGCCTGATAGGCGGTACGGCCCTGCAGGGGGAGGCTCTCCTCGCCCCTGCAGGGCCGCCCGCAGGCGAGTCGTCCTCTGGCCTGCTCGGCAGGCAGGAAGAGCGGACCACGCGCCGGAGGAAGGGATGTACAGAGTCGAAGCCAAAGACTATGAGGCGGTGCAGCCTGTCTTTGCCGATCTGGATGGGACACACCTCCATATCACGGCCGTTCTCGACGGCAACTGTCCCGGGGAGGTTTATGTCGACGACAGGGATCAGCCTCGGACGGCTTGCCTGCAATCGGGTGACTGCCTCTACCTGGCGGGGGCGGCCGGCAACACTGCCTTTGACGCCGCCCTGAACGCCGCCCTGCCCCGCGACCACTACTTTGTGTTGTTCTACGACCCCGGGACCTGGGAGGGCGCGCTGGACGGGGTACTGGACGGAACCTATGCAGTGCGGGCCGCCCGCCGCTACTATACGCTGCGCGGGCTCAGGGTGGCCGGCTGGCAGGACCGGGTACCCGACGGGTATTCGATGCAGCCTGTCGATGCACGATTCCTGGCCCGGGACCTGGAGAACAAGGACAGCGTCGTGGGCTGGATCCTGGACGGCTGGCGCTCAGTGGATACCTTTCTGGCGCAGGGCTTTGGGTCCTGCCTGGTGCGTGACACCGAGATCGTGAGCTGGTCGCTGGTGGACTATATCAAGGGTGATCGCTGCGAGATGGGCATCGAGACCGCCCGGCAGTACCAGAGGCGGGGCTTGGGGACCCTGACGGCCGCAGCCACGGCGGCCGAGGCCGTCAAGCGGGGCTTTGCCACCATCGGCTGGCACTGCTGGGCCAACAATGCCGGCTCGATGGGCGTGGCCGGGAAGGTGGGATTCGAGGAGGCAGCCGCATACGACGTCTTTATCAACCACTGGCCCGCCGAGAACGTCACCGACATGACCCCGGACGAGTACCGCGCCTTTGCCGAGTCGTACGAGCGTGAGTTCCAGGTCCGGCCGCCCGTCAGCGGCTACCCGCACATCGTCGCGGCCACGGCCTGGGCGCTGAGTGAGGATCAGACGGGGTGCTTCCGGCATCTGAACCGGGCCGTCGATATTGGCTGGCTGAGGAGCATTGGCCAACTGCGCCAAGTCTGGCCCGAGTTCTTCCGGAACCCGCACCTGGACGAGATGCGGGAGTGGCGGGCATTGGCCCGGAGACTGACGGATGACTAATACCCGTTGCGCTCTGTTCGCCGAGGTCTCCGACCGAGGCGGGACTGGGCTTAGGTCGCTGGGGTGGGCTCGGTCGGGAGACCTACGCCCAACGACCCGCACCCTCATCTGTTCGCCGAGGTCTCCGA
>JASFHU010000757.1:0-3229 GCA_050123055.1 Anaerolineae bacterium | reverse complement strand
CGCGCAGAGTCGGCGGATATCGAACGCATCGCTCACCTGATCAACGAACTGCCCGGCTACGACATCTTTTCCATCTCCACGACGGCTGTCGACGCCCCTCGGGGTCGCCAGGGGCTGGTGCGGTTCTATAGCGCGCTCAAGCACTGCCTCAAGCCAATCCGGGCCAGTGCCCCCGACCTGAAGGACGCCGACGATGTTCTAGAGATGGGCGCACTGATCGCCGGCAGCGAAGCGGCCTTCTGGGAGCGGCCCTTTATGACCTTCGTCTACTGTGCCACTATTTCGCCGCTGACCATGGACGTCGATTCCACGGAGCGGCTGATGCGTTTCGCTGAGCGGGGCATCCCCAGCCAGGGCGTGGTCACGCCCAACGGTGGCGTGTCGGCGCCGTTGAGCCTGTTGTCCACCCTGGCCGTGGCCAACGCCGAGTTCCTGGCCCAGTCGGTGCTGGTGCAGATGTCGCGCCCCGGCACGCCCATCCTCTACGATGCGTTGCCAACCGTCAGCGACATGCGCACCGGGGCCTTTGCGCCGGGTGGGATCGAGAGCGGGATGCTCTGCATGGGCTGCGCCCAGATGGCGCGCTTCTATGGGGTGCCCTCGGCCGGCTTTGCAGGCCTGACCAACGCCAAGGTGAACGACGCCCAGGCCGGGTACGAAACCGGCCTGTCCACCATGGCCGCCATGCTGGGCGGCCTGGATCTGCTGGCCATGGGCGGCCTGCTCGACGCGCTCATGGCCTTTGACTTTGGCAAGGCGGTCGCCGACCACGAGGTCGCCCTGATGCTTAGGCGGGTGAAGCGGGGCCTGGAATTCAGCCCGGACAACTTGGCCCTGGATCTGATCGCCGAGGTCGGCCCCAGTGGCATCTTTACGGACCGGCGCCACACATTACAACGCATGCGCACCGAGGCGCTGTTGCCCCAGATCGCCGACCGCCGCCCCCGCGACCAGTGGGCGGCTGACGGGAGCCAGGATGCCCAGAGCCGGGCGCTGGCCAAGGCCAACGAGATCCTGCGCCGCGACAACCCTGCCCGGTTCTCACCTGAGATTGATGCCGCCATCTGGAGCCGCTTTCAGAACGAGTTGGCCCGGAAGAGAGGTGGGGAAAATCGATGAGGAGTGGCTCATAGGATGAACAGCAAAGAACGGGTACGTCTGGCCTTCGCCCACCAGGAAGCGGACCGGGTTCCAACCTTTGAGTTGACCATCGACAGTCCCACCGCTGCCCACGTCCTCGGTCGGCCCAACCTTTGCGGCTTTGGCGGTCGGGTGCGGGGGCTACTGCAGAACCAGGCCCTCATCGAGGGCACCTTCGTCGACTACCACCGGCAGAGGGTGCAGGACGAGATCGAGCTGTGGCAAGCGCTCGATCTGGACGTGTACTGCCAGGCCGCGCCGATCCCCCGGGAACCGCTTGTGCCCGAACAGATCGAAAGCGTCTCCTGGCGGTTCACCGATCCATTGACGGGGCAATGGACCGTGACCCGTTACGCTCCAGAGAGTGAAATGTACGATTATGTCGATTCGTCTCTGCGCCGGGGCGGATTGCCCGAATTGGCTCGCCTGACCGAAGCGCTGGAGGCAGAGAAGCCGAGCTTGGAGGCGTGGGATTTTGAACCGGTAGACCGCATTCTGGACACGCTGGGCCGGGACCGCTTCGTGCTCGGGCACGCCGACGTGGAGCTGGGCAACACCATGGATTGGGCAGAGACCTTTCTGATCGGCCTGATCAAGGCCCCGGATCTGATCCATCGCTACCTTGATGCGCACCTCAAACGGACGCTACTGCTCACCAAGGCGATGCTCGAGCGGGGCGTGGATGGGATGTGGGGCGGTCACGATTGGGCCTCGAACCAGGGGCCGGTCTTTTCGCCACGCCATTTTCGCCAGTTCGTCTTTCCCCGGCTCAAGCAGATCGCCGACCTTTGCCACCGCTTTGGTGTGCCCTACATCAAACACACCGACGGCAACGTCAACGACCTGCTGGATGACCTGGTCGCTGCCGGCGTGGATGCCTTTCAGGCCATCGAACCTCGCGCCGGGATGGATATTGCGCAACTGAAGAGGGATTACGGCCAAGATCTGGTTCTGATCGGCAATGTAGACTGCTCGACGGTCCTGGTGGATGGTCCCGAAGAAGCGGTGCGGGCCCAGACCGAGGAGATCATCCGCGCTGCCGCGCCGGGGGGTGGGTTCCTGCTGTCGTCGAGCAACTCAATCCATCCTGGCGTCAAGCCTGAATACTACCTGACCATGCTGGACACCGCCCGCCAGGTGGGTGTGTACCCCATCTGCTGAAGCGTTGTACCCAGGGCAGCCAGTCTTCGGCAGACTGGCTGCCCTATGAATCAGGATCGTTACGTCATTCCTCCTGCACAATCTACATCAACCAGCCCACCCGTCTCGATCAACGGCCGGATCCAATCGACAAAGCTGGGGAATACCTCTTCTGGTTCCGGCAGACCAGGATGCCAGCGTTTCTCATGTTCAAAGAGCAACCAACCATCATACCCATGCTCCTGAAGCAAGGAGAGCGATTCTAACAATGGCAGTTCTCCGATCCCTGGAACGACATAGTGCCATCCATCTTGCATGGCCAGGGGAGAAGCGGGGTCATAGATGGCGTCTTTGACATGCACGTATCCGACCCGCGGGCCAATGGCCGAAAAGGAGTCTGCCGGCTCTTCGCCTCCCACGCGATAGGTGTGGCCCATGTCCCATAGCGCACCAAAGGCCAGATCGGGGATGCTATCCAACAGCAAGCGGCAGTCTTGAGCTTTGACCCATAGATCGTGGGTCTCGAACAGCCAGTGCAGATCACGCGCCCCATCGATCTCCAGGATGCAGGCTACACACTCGCAGCCAAAGTCTAGCAACTCCTGGCGGGAATACTCGGCCAGATTGCCGCCACCGAAAACACGAACGTTGGTTGTCTCGAACGCCCTTGCGACCGGAATTGTGCGGCGGGCCTCTTCCAGGTTGCGCTCCAAATTCTCCGGATCGCAGACGCGGATGCTGCTGCTGATCCCACTGACAACCAGTCCGGCATCTTCGAGCTTGCGCCGTGTCTCAGGTGCCCGGGTTGTGAACTCTGGAAGCAGGGTGACGTCGATCTGATCAAGATAGCCGCGCAGATCGATCCCGTCGTACCCATATTCCTGCCCGCGTGCGCAGATTGTATCGAGGTCCCAGTCTGGACAGCCCAATGTCATAAAGCTGATCTTCA
>JASFHU010000756.1:0-3231 GCA_050123055.1 Anaerolineae bacterium | reverse complement strand
GACTTGTCCGGGTCACTCTCTAGGTAGCCTGTGAAAGATGGGAAACAGACCTGGCAGGTTTTTCGACACCTGCCAGGTCTGTTTTTCTCGCCGTCTCCAAGTTTCAGCCCGTTGACAGCCCATCCAAAGTGGGGTAGAATAGCGCCGCACCCACCGAACTATGCGGCTGCCTGCCTTGCGACGGAGGTGATATAGGTGAAGGCCATGGTGTTGCGGGAGCCCAGACCCGTGGAGGAAAACCCGCTGGAAGTGGTCGATATGCCGGCGCCCGAACCGGTTCCTGGCCAGATCCGCCTGCGGGTACGGGCCTGCGGCGTGTGCCACACCGATCTGCATCTGGTGGAAGGCGAGATTCCCAGCTTCAGGTTGCCAGTGGTTCCCGGCCACCAGATCATCGGCCGGGTGGAGGCCCTGGGCGAGGGGGTGGAGCGTTTTGCCGTGGGCGATCGTGTTGGCGTGCCCTGGCTCTACTCGACCTGCGGACGGTGCGACTATTGCCAGCGCGACCTGGAGAACCTTTGTGACGAGGCTCGCTTCACGGGCCAACACGCCGACGGCGGTTTTGCCGAGTACATGGTCGTGCCTGCCGACTTTGCCTACACGATCCCGATGGGCTTTCCCGACGATCAGGCGGCGCCGCTGCTGTGTGCGGGCATTATCGGCTATCGCTCGCTGCGGTTGAGCGGGATCGAGCCTGGCGAGCGGCTGGGTCTGTACGGCTTTGGCGCGTCGGCCCACGTGACGATCCAGGTGGCGCTCCATTGGGGCTGCGAGGCCTATGTCTTTACCCGGAGCGCCGAGCACCAGCGCCACGCCCTGACGCTGGGCGCGGCCTGGGTGGGCCAGGCCCAGGATACGCCGCCGACCAAACTGGACGGCGCTATCACCTTTGCCCCGGCCGGCTGGTTGGTGCCCGAGGCGCTGCGCGTCCTGCGCAAAGGGGGGACGCTGGCCATCAATGCCATCCACATGAGCCCGATCCCCGAGATGCCCTATTCCTTGCTCTATGGTGAGCGGATCGTGCGCAGTGTGGCCAACGCGACCCGGCAGGATGCCGAGGATCTACTGCGGCTGGCCGCCAGGATCCCCATCCACACCGACGTCGAGCTGTATCCGCTGGAGCAGGCCAATGCCGTGCTCCAGCGTCTCAAACGGGCCGAGGTCCAGGGGGCGGCGGTGTTGCACGTTGGCTGAAACGGGGGGCGTGGTACGTGTTGCGTGTTGCCTTGTGATTGAACTGATAGACTGATTTGTTGGAGGATCGTTGCTGCATGAAGAATCGAACCTTGTTGTTGATCGGCTTGAGCATAGTGCTGGCGCTGCTGCTATTTGGTTGCGCGCTGGGCAGCGGCGGGGTGTCGAGCGTCACAGCCACGCCCACCAAGACGCTGCGGCCGTTGTTCACGAGCACCCACACGTCTACCCCCACGCCCCTGCCCACTGACACTCCCATCCCGCCGACAGAGGTGACAACGGCGACACCGACGGAGGTCCCAGCGACCGACACAGCCATCCCGCCGACCGAGGTGCCGACCGAGGTGCCCACAGAAGTCCCGCCAACTGCCACGGCCGTCGCGCCGACGGAAGCACCGACGAGCGCCCCGCCCACGAACACTCCGCAACCCAAGCCCACCAACACCCCTGCGCCGCCGACGAACACGCCCCGGCCCCAGGTGGACTTTCGGGTAGTGGAACAGCGCCTTATGAGCAAATCGGAGAATGAAGCACAGCGCGCCATGATCCTGATTCGCGTCGTTGACGCTGGCAACAACCCCTTGCATGGTATGGCGGTGTGGGATTCAAGCCACCCGGACGTTGAAGAAGTGAGCGGAAGCAAACCCGAGCCCTACCACGCCGAGTATCTGTTCTGGAACTATGATCCCTACCAGCTAGAGATCAAGGGGGCCAGGAGCGAAAAGACCAAGGTTCTTAGCACCGATGTGCACAAAATCTCAAAAGAGGATCTAGTCGGGGCAGGGTACTGCCCCGATGTTGCCAGTTGCAACCAAGACGAACTGGTGCAGCATTTTGCGTGGTTTGTGACCTTCCAACGGACCTGGTAGGCGATGGACTCCGAGTTGACCATCCACCCAGCACAATCCGACGATCCCATCCTGGAGGGCCAGACTATGGAGGCTCTGACACCTCACAAGGGGAGGCTCAGCGGAGGGAACCATGACCGTTAGGCGCTCGGGATCGCCCTGGCTGCCTTTGCTGGCCGGCCTGCTCCTGGTCGCCGTCGTGGTGGCCGGGGCACTGATCTTTACCTATGGCTATTGGTCCGACCTTCTTTTCCAGGTGACAGGCGAGGAATCGCTCCCGGCTCAGATCAGGGGCGGGCTGGAGTGGCTGGGCAACATCACCCGCCGCCAGCCCGAGACGGCCGACCTGGTGCCGGTGGCCAACGCCGGGGTCAGCCCCTTTGGCGTGAACACCTTTCTGCAGGAGGAGGTGGAGCCAGAGAAGCGGGAACTGGCAATGCAGATGATCGCTGACGCTGGCTTTCGCTGGATCCGGCAGGAGTTTACCTGGGAGGACATCGAGATCCACGGCAAGGGCGATTTCGAGGACCGGCGCCACGAGCCGTACCGCCCGGCCTGGGAAAAGTACGACCACATTGTGGACCTGGCCGAACGGTACGACCTGGAGATCATCGCCCGGCTGAGCAACCCACCTGAATGGAGCCGGGCCGAGGGAAACGCCGCCGGTCCCTTTGCCCCGCCCGACAATCTGGACGACTATGGCGACTTTGTGGAGACCGTGGTCCGTCGCTACGAGGGCCGCATCGAGCACTACCAGATCTGGAACGAGCCCAACATCTATCCCGAGTGGGGCGAGCGCCCAGTTAACCCGAAAGAGTACACCGAGTTGCTGGCGGTGGGCTACAGGCGCGTCAAGGAGGCCTGCCCCGAGTGCACGGTCATTTCGGGCGCATTGGCACAGACCATCCCCCTGGGTCCGCGGGACCTGAACGACTTTATCTTTTTGCAGCGCATGTACGATGCCGGGGCGGGCGAATTCTTTGACGTCCTGGCCATGCAGGGCTATGGCCTGTGGTCGGGGCCCACCGACCGGCGGATGCGGCCACGGGTACTCAACTTTTCGCGACCCCTCTATCTGCGCGAGATCATGGTCAAGAACGGCGACGCCCACAAGCCGATCTGGATCACCGAGATGAACTGGAACGCCCCACCACCTGACCTTCCCGACAGGTCCTTTGGATTTGTCACG
>JASFHU010000755.1:0-3236 GCA_050123055.1 Anaerolineae bacterium | reverse complement strand
CTGGCCGAGCTGGCCCTGGCGCGACGGAGACAGGAACGCACGGGGGAGACGAACTCGACCCATTTTCAGTAGACCGCAACTATGGCCGCCGTGGGTGCGTTTGCGTGAAGAAAGCGACTGAAGTCGCCACTACAAACAAAGTGCTGCGCTGTACTGATTTTACAAAATAAGTTTGCAAATATTCCCAAAAATTGACAGGATGGTGAAAGTCGGGTATAATCACCCGGCTTTTTCTATGCCGGCGGGATGAAAGGAGGGGAGCGAATGCGCATCCTGTTTGTCGAAAAGCAGATCGACTACGAGCCCCAGGGGATCATGCAACTCTCGGCCAGCCTGAAGGAGGCAGGGCACGAGGTGCAACTGGCCGTCGCCAGCCTGGAGGATCCGGTCCGGTACGCTGTCGAATACGAACCGGACATCGTGGGCTATAGCGTGATGACCGGCTCGCAGCAGTACTACCTGGAGCTGAACCGGCAGATACGCCGAGCCCTTTCCGACAGGATGCCCTTTTCTGTCTTTGGCGGCCCCCACCCCACCTTTTTCCCGGACATGATCGAGGAGCAGGGCGTGGACGGCCTGTGCATTGGCGAGGGCGAGGGGCCGCTGGTGGACCTGGCCAACTCGCTGAACGGTAACGGCCACCGGCCCAGGCCGCGGCCCGACATAGCCAATTGGTGGTTCAAGCTGGATGGAGAGATCGTACGCAACCCGGTGCGGCCGCTGATCCACGACCTGGGCTCGCTGCCCCATCCGGACCGGCACCTGGTCTACGACAAGCACGATGCAGGCAAGCGCTCGCCGATCAAGCACTTTATGGCCTCACGGGGATGTCCTTATGCCTGCACCTACTGCTTTAACCATGCCTACTACCAGATCTACAAGAGGGAGCGGCGCGGAAACCAGCGGCCGGTGGACACGATCATCGACGAGGTCAACTGGGTGCGCCGGAACTGGCCCCTGCAGTACGTGGTGTTCATCGACGACCTGTTCATCATCTATGACGACTGGCTGGAAGAGTTTGCCGAAAAGTGGCCGCAGGAGGTCGGACTGCCCTTCTTTTGCAACGTGCGGGCGAATCTCGTCGTGCGGGGACCGCACAAGGTCGATTTGCTGAAAGAAGCCGGTTGTGCTACAGTTAGTATGGGCATCGAAGCCGCCAACGATCGGATCCGCTACGAGTTGCTCAAGCGACGCATGACCAAAGAGGATATCATCCAGGCGGGCCACCTGATCCGCGAGGCCGGCATCCAGATTACGGCTACCAACATCCTGGGGCTGCCGACGAGCAGGCTGGAGGATGACCTGGAAACCATGAGGCTGAACGCGGCGGCGAGGATCACGTACTCGTACGCCTTTCTGTTCCAGCCCTACCCAGGCACCGAGCTCGGCCAGTACACCCAGCAGGGTGGCTACATGGAGGGCACCTTTGACGACATTGCCGAGATCGCCTGGGAGCGGAGCATCTTGTCCTTTGAGGATGAGGAGGAAAAGCGCCAGGTGGAGCACTTGCAGCGGCTCTTTGCCCTGGGGGCCCAGATGCCGCGGCTGGAACCGCTGATCCGGCAGATTATCAAGCTTCCCCACTTCAAGCTGCTCGACTCGGTCCTGTGGTGGCTGCACAAGCTACACAAGGGGTTCGTCATCAACCGGCGCGTGCATCCAACCAGGATGAGCCCGAGGGAGCTGTGGAGTACGGCGAGGATGTTCCTGGGGATCCGTTCGTAGGGGCGCTGGTTCAGCCGAGATGGTCCTGCCCGCAAGGCTCATCCTTCGACAAGCTCAGGATGCGACCAGGCCCCTCGACTTGCTCGGGGGGCACCTCAGGATGAGGGTGGAAGGAGCAGTACTTGTGGCGAGAGAATTCGCTGGTTGGTTGATAGACGGCGTACAGACTTGAAGGAGAGTGGCAACCGATGCGTGTTGCGTTGATCAATCCGAGATTCAGACTTCCGATCGATACCCGGACCAGCCCGCACCTGGGGCTGGCTTACCTGGCGGCAGTTTCGCAGCAGCGCGGGGACGAGGTCCGCGTCTACGATGCCGACGTCGAGGAGCAGCCGGTGGGCGACTTTGTGGCCGAGTTCCGGCCCGACCTGGTGGGCATCACGGCCAACACACCGCAGGTCAAGCAGGCCTGGCGCACGGCGGAGGCGATCAAGAAGGTGGCCGACGTCCCGGTTGTGCTGGGCGGCCCCCACGTGAGCGTCGAGTCGGAGGATCTCGACTTTGAATCGCTGCAGCACGATGGGGTGAACATGATCGTGCGCGGCGAGGGAGAGGGCGCCTGGATCGAGATCTCGAATCTGCTGGAGGCGTGGAAGCGGGACCAGGAGGAGCAGACCACAGAGCGGCTGTTCGACCCCCAGGTTGGACTCTGGGATGGGGTGTTGGGGTTGAGCTACCGCACGTCGGACGGAAAGCTACAGCGCAACCGGGAACGCACACCGATCAGCGACCTGGACAGCCTGCCCTGGCCGGCCTACGACCTGTTCAGGATGGAGCGCTATACAAGCCTGCAGCCGGCTACCGACAGCGTGGATGGCGCCCGCTCGTACTCGATCATGACCAGCCGGGGCTGTCCCTACCGCTGTACCTTTTGCTCGCAATCGATCATGCCCATCAAGTGGCGGGCCCGCTCGGCGGAGAACGTTCTGGCCGAATGGACACACCTGGTACGAGATCGGGGCGCGCAGGAGATCGGTGTGCTGGACGACTCGGCCAACATCCGCGTCAAGCGCCTGGAGGCGCTGTCGGAGCTGCTGGTGGCCAACGAGCTCAACCACGTGCCCTGGATCTTTGTCAACGGCATCCGCGCCAACCTGGCGACGGTGGAGCTGCTGACCAAGATGAAGGCGGCTGGCCTGTTGCGCACGGCTTTTGGGGTCGAGACCGGCGATCCAGACATGCTGGTGAGCATCGACAAGCGGATCGATCACGATACGATCCGCCAGGCGTTCAAGAATGCCAAGGCGGTGGGCATCGAAACGATCGGGTTTTTTATCATCGGCCTGCCGGGCGACACTCGGGAAACGATGCAGCGCACCATCGACTTTGCCATCGAGCTGGATCCGCTGATCGCCAACTTTAGCATGATGACGCCCTACCCGGGCACCAGGGTCTATGAGATCGTCAAGAGCCAGGGGCGCCTGCTGATCGAGGACTGGGAGGATTACGTCTTTTTCGAGCAGAAGGCGCGGTACGAGATGGGCGAGATGACGGCCGAGCTGGTGGAAGAG
>JASFHU010000754.1:0-3236 GCA_050123055.1 Anaerolineae bacterium | reverse complement strand
GATCCTGCAGATCCGCGCCACGAGGATGCCGTGGCCATCGTCGGGGCTCAACACCGCATGTTGGAGGCCTGCCGCACCGTGGGCGTCCAGGCCGTCCTGCCCGTGGGCTACCAGATCCAGATGGGGCAGCTGTGGAATGATGACCATCCCGGCGACCTGCGCCTCGACGCGGATGGCAACCCCCTGGACATCTATGGCGGCGGCTTCAGCGCCTCCTTCTATGCACCCAGCTACCGCCATGACATCGAGGAATACTACCGTTGGCTGGATGCCGAGTTTGTCCAGCCCTACGCCGACGTGATCCTGATGCTCAACCTGGCCGACGAGCCCCTGGGCGGCGATTACTCGTTCCATGCCGAGGCCGAGTTTCGCCGCCGGTACGGCTTTGGTTTTGACGACGTGGGCGACGATCCGGCCCGCCAGCGGATGCTGGGCGAGTTCCAGTCCCGCTACATCGTCGATTACGCGGTCTATAGCGCCGGGCAATGGGCCGCGATCCGTGCCGGCCTGCCGGTGACCATATCCTTCGACGGCGCCCAGGCGCGGCAGACCTTCACCCTGCCCGACGTCGAGGCCCTGTTCCGCGACACGCCGTCCAATTTCGTCGTCACCTTTGATGCCTACCCCCGCGACGGCCTGCCCCACGTGCCCCTGAGCGACCAGAACCTGGTGGGCCTGTTCCTGCTGGCCCGCTCGGTGGGCCTCTATTCGGCCCGCTATGGCAAGCCGGTGTGGCTTTGGGCGGCGGCCAACAGTTGGGGCTTGAGCCAGGCCAGCCCCGACCCGGGCACCGTGTCCGACGCCGTGGCCAATGGCATCTATTTGGCCCTCTTGGTCCGCCAGGGGGGTGGCGACCTGCAGGGCATCGCCTACTGGAACTATAACGTCAAGGAGCAGGGGTTGTACAACGACAGCCACGACACCGCCTACGACGTGGAGACCATGTTCGCCCGGGTATCTGCTGCGCTACCCACGTTGCGCCGGCTGATGGTTTCCCGCCCCTCGCGTCCAGAAGTGCTGATCCTGTCGCCGCCATCCCGCTCGTACGAGCAGATCGGCGCCCAACGAGCGGCCGCAATCCTGGAGGTGCAGCCCTACCGCCGGCTGGCCATCCTGGCCAAAGAGGGCCTGAACGCGGCCGTCGTCAGCTCCTTGGAGGGTTGGTCGTTGCATGGCGTGCGCGCCATTGTGGCCCTTTCGCCCTCAGCAGATGACTTTGCCGCTGGCGATCTGGCCCTCCTGGGCGATTTTCTGGCGCGCGGCGGCAAAGTGGTCACTTCGCCGGGTGTGGGGCAGTCACTGGCTCCGTCGCCCGACGGCGCGGCCGGAGACGGCCGGGCCTACGGCGGCCTGGTGGAGCGGCGGGGGGATCTCTACCTGGCCCAGAAAGGGATCGCTGTGCTGTTCGAAGACCAGCGCCACGAGGTGCTGTCTGGCTTCTGGCAGGAGGTCCTGGGCCTGGATGCGCCCCAGCCCGGCTACCGCATCGTCACCGACCGCTACGTCTTTCACTACCACATCGGCCCCGAGCCAGCGGTGGTGGAGTGGGGGCTTCCCTTCGTGGCGCTCGGCCGTCGCCACGACCCCCAGGCCCAGCCCGACCGATGGATCTTTGGTCTGGACCTCGCGACCACGCTGGGCCGGCGGGAATTTGTCCTCCTCCAGCGCATCTTTGCCCTCTGGCCCTGGGTTTGACCCAAGCCACCCTCCTCCAGACAGGTCAATCGCGCCACTATAGAGATGGAGTACTCACTTGGCCTTGTCGTTGCGAGCTCACCCACGGCGGGTGCCGCCACTCACCAAACAAGGACACCGGTACTTCTACCCGTCTCTGCTCGTGCTGGACCACAGTCCAGCACACCGGGCCGCAATGCGCGGACTGTGGTCCGCGCGGAGCCGGGGATGAATCTAGCGGTGTCATTCGTAGCGTCAGCGAAGCAACCCCCGGTTCCGCAAGTGGAGATCGCTCCTCTCCCAAACAAGAGACTGTCGCTGGCGCTCTTCGCGATGACAGGCGGGCCCGATTTAGAGTTTCCACCGCAAAAGATACCCAACGCCGGGCAGGTTCCGCGCACAAACCTGCAGCACGCCGAAAAAGGGCGGGCCGCACTGCTGGCCCGCCCTTCCTGTGCTACCTGACCGAGGTCGACTACTTGCCCTTGGTGTGAACTACGATGCTTCCACCGCCTAGGACGGTGCCCTCATTCGAGTCGTCGTCCTCGTCCGGTTGGTTATCGTACATGACCACGTCGTCCGACTCATCCTCGGTGCCCATATCGTCCCAGATCTTGATGCGGAACTTGTCGGCGCCGCCGCCACCATTGGCCTGGCCATCGGTCGCCGTGAGCATAAAACTATAGTTGCCGCCGCCGTTGATCGTGCCGTCACCGTTGATCGTGCCGTCACCCTTGAACTTGGCATGGGCTCCGGCTACGACCAGCCACTGGTACGTATCGGAATGGAAGTTCAGGCCGGCGGCCTTGAACTGGAACTCGGTCTTGCCGGTTGTGGTGTTAGCCCCCTTCTTGTACTTGGAGACGAAACCAAAGTTGGCCCTACCGGTGAGATCCTCGTCGCTGGGTTCGTCTGGTGTGTACGCCCCAGACGGCGAGTCGAACCAGCCGCCGCCGGTGACAAAGCCACCATCCGGATCGTAGACGACAACGTATTCAAAGATGGAGCTATCGGAGTCTAGATCATCGTCGGCGACCGTCAGCTCGATCGTGTAGACACCGGGCGTGTTGTAGGTATGGCTGGCCATCGCTGGGCTGGTGGCAGCCTCTGGCCCCGTTGTATTGCCATCGCCCCAGACCCACGTAGCCGTGTGGCTATCGTTGCTACCATCGTCGCTGAAGCTGGCGCTGGCGTTGATGGTTGTGCCCACCGGAACCACGGTCTGGTCAACGCTGATCGCGCCCAAGTCGGGTGCCATGTTGGCGACATCGACTGTGGTCGAGTCACTGGCACTGACTGTCCCATCGTTGACGGTCAGCGTGAGGTTGTATGTCCCATCATCGGTGCAGGTGATGTCCGTCGACAGGGCATTCGCGTTCCCGAACGCGCAGGTGGCGCCCGCATCGACACCCGCCCCCGCCGTATAGGACCAGGCGTAGGTTAGCGGATCGCCGTCAGCGTCGGATGCGGTCCCAAGGATACTGATCGGGGAGCCTTCATTACCCGAATAGGACCCGCCAGCATCGGCGGTGGGAGGTTGGTTGGTGATCGCGATGGAGAAA
>JASFHU010000753.1:0-3237 GCA_050123055.1 Anaerolineae bacterium | reverse complement strand
CTTGAATGCCCACGGAGTACCAGGTTGAGCTTCAGAGAATGGGGTTGACAAAAACCTGTCGGGCCTTGAAGCCAGAGGAGGGGGATCATGACGCTTCAGACCACGACGCGGCCGTTGGTTGAGGTCAAAGCCTACCTCGACGAGCTTTTGCAGGTTGCTGGACTGGCAGAGGACAGCAACGGGCTGGTGGTTGGCGGCCGGCCAGCGATCCACAAGGTAGGCCTGGCGGTCAACTGCAGCTTCCAGGCGATTGAATCTGCCGCCCAGCGGCAGTGTGACCTGCTGATCACCCACCACGCCGCCTGGCCCAGGACCGACGCCCACCTGGTCGAAGAGAAATACTCCCGCCTGCGACAGTCAGGCCTCAACCTCTACGTGGCCCACGACTGCCTGGATCGGGCCCGCGACCTTGGCACAGCCGATGCCCTGGCCCGCGCTGTGCGAGTTGCCGTCCAGGGACCGCTCAAGGAGGAGGGTGAGTATGGCATGGGAGCCCGCGGCGTGACCACCGGCCACCTGGCCGAGTTTGTGGTCCGCGTCGGCGCCCAGTTGGGCATCGAGCCACGCGCCTGGAAGAACACCAGCAGCTTTGGACAGGTGGCCATCGTTCCCGGCTGGGGAGGCCGCCCAGAGTGGATGGCCTATGCTCAGGAGCTGGGATGCGACACCTATCTCACGGGCGAAGCCATCATGTTCGGCCTGCTGTTTGCAAAGGAGGCAGGCATCAACCTGATCGTCGCTGGCCACTATGCGACCGAAGCGCCCGGCGTCATGGCGCTCAGCACCCGCATTGCCCGCGATCTGGCCCTGGATGTGACCTTTATTCCGGAAGAGATTGTGGAAGCAACAGGGTGAAACGCGCTAATTGCCAATTGAGCACTTTGCTGGTATAATGCTGTGCAATGAGGAGATGGACCGCTCCCGAGGTGGGGGCGGCAAGCGTCGACCGTAGTCAGCAAAGCCTTGAGCGTTGACCGATGACCAACCGCGAGATGGCCGACATCTTTACCGAGATCGGCGATATGATGGACATCCTGGGCGAGAACCGCTTCAAGGTGCTCGCCTATCGCCGCGCTGCCGAGAACATCCTGAATCTCGGGCAGGACATACGCGCCTACTGGCAGGCCGGGACCCTGCAAGAGATCCCGGGCATCGGCCCGGCCATCGCCGACAAGATCGACGAGCTGCTGACCACCGGCCGGCTGGGATTCTACGAGCGGCTACAGGATCAGGTACCGACCGGCGTCGTGTCGCTGCTCCAGATTCCCGACGTGGGCCCCAAGACGGCCAAGTTGCTCTGGGAGGAGATGGGCTTGCAGAGCGTGGCCGAGGTGGAAGTGGCTGCGCAGGCAGGGCAGTTACAGGCGCTGCCCGGATTGGGTGCCAAATCGGAGGCCAAGATCCTGGCCGGCATCGAGGCACTGCACCGGCGCAGCGACCGGATCCCCCTGGGTACCGCCTGGCCGGTGGCCACCTATCTCTTGGCAGGGCTCAAGGACAACTGCTCCGAGGTGCTGGACGCCACGGTCGCCGGCAGTCTGCGGCGGATGCGCTCGACCATCGGCGACATCGACCTGCTGGCCTCCTCAGAGGCACCGGCTGCCGTGATGCGCGCCTTTGCTGCGCTGCCCACGGTGGCCGAGGTACTGCTCAGCGGCCAAACCAAGACCACGGTGCGGCTGCACAACGGCCTGCAGGTAGATCTGCGCGTGATCGAGCCCCGCCACTGGGGTGCGGCGCTGCAGTATTTCACCGGCAGCCAGGCACACAATATCCGCATCCGCGAGATGGCCCAGAAACAGGGGCTGAGCCTGAACGAGTATGGATTCACAGACAAGGCCGGCAGCAAGATCTTGAGCCCTGCAGAAACCGAGGTGTACGAGAAACTGGGTTTGCCCTGGATCGAGCCCGAACTCCGCGAGGACCGGGGCGAGATCCAGGCCGCCCTGGAAGGCGGGCTTCCGCCCCTCGTATCGTGGGACGGCATCTTGGGCGACCTCCACGCCCACACCGACTGGAGCGATGGTGCAGGCACGCTGGAGGAGATGGCCGAGGCGGCCCGGGAGAAGGGCTATGACTACCTGGTCATCTCGGACCACACGCAAAGCCTGGGCGTCGCCAACGGCCTGACGCCCGAGCGGCTGCGGGCCCAGCGGGCCGAGATCGATGCCCTCAACGAGCAGTGGGATGACTTTCGCCTGCTCCAGGGCTGCGAGCTGGAGATCAAGGCCGACGGCAGCCTGGATTTTGCGGATGAGGTGCTGGCCGAACTGGACTTTGTGGTCGCCTCGGTGCACACATCGCTGCGGCAGGACCGGGCGCAGATCACACAGCGGGTGATGAACGCCGTGCACAACCCCTACGTGGACGTGATTGGGCACCCCTCGGGGCGCATCCTGGGCCAGCGTGAGGCAAGCGCCGTGGATCTGGATGCGGTCATCGAGGCCGCTGCAGAAACGGGCACCGCCCTTGAGGTGAACAGCATCCCCAATCGCCTCGACCTGGACGACGTGCACGCCCGGCGGGCGCTGCAACTGGGGGTCAAGATCGCCATCAACAGCGACGCCCACCATCCCGGCGGGCTGGACAGCCTGCCCTATGGCCTGGCCACGGCCCGGCGCGGCTGGGCAACGCCACCGGCCGTGCTCAACACGCTAACACTCGACGCCATCCGCGCCTGGCGGCAAGCCAGGATCGCACGGAGTGGTTGAGGGATTGGGGATTGGAGATTGGGGATTGGAGATTGGGGATTCGGGATTGGGGATTCGGGATTGGGGACCGGGCAGGGGCAGAGGCAATTGCGCGCCACCCGGATGCCCGCGGCCTTGATGAGCAAAGTGCAAACCATGGAGGAGAACCATGCCACAATTTGACGCAGGTCCTGGAGAGTGGAGCGATCGCCCCTGGGAGGATCCTGAGAGGAAACCCAAGCCCCAGGCCAAGCGCCGGCGGGTATCCCTGCCGCCCTGGGCCCTGTTGGCCATCCTGGTCGGGGTGTTGATCGTCCTGTGCGTGCTCTTGGTGATGCTTGTCCAGGGCCTTACAGGCGGCGACGAGGAGGAACAAGCAACCGCGCTCCCGACGGCCACCGCCGAGGTTGTACCCTCGGCGACGGTGCTGTTGGTCACACCAACGTCGGCCGTCACACCTACGGATACGGTGGTCCTGCCTGTCGGCACCCCAGAGGCTACGTCTCCACCTGCCGGCATCGGGCCGGGCGCGCTGGTCGTGGTCCAG
>JASFHU010000752.1:0-3242 GCA_050123055.1 Anaerolineae bacterium | reverse complement strand
GCAGGCCTTGACTGAAGCGCAGAGCCGGGTCGAGGAGATTATTGCCCGCTTTTTCCACGAGCACCCCGACCAGCGAGCGGCCTGGGAGCGGAAAGCGCCGTACATGGTGGAGCAAAGCGAGCCATAGTAGTGATCATGTTCCCATCAGCCCCCGTACCTCCAGCGGTACTCCCTTGCTCGGTTCGCGCCGCAGTATGATTGCATCCTGGGGGCATTTGGAGACACAGATACCACAGCCCATGCAGGTTTCAGGATCCGCGTAACTTGCCCCGTTCACCTGTTTCAGCGCGCCAAACGGGCAGAACCCCTGGCAGGTGTCGCAGCCAACGCACGCCTGCCCATCGATCTGGGCCACGAATCCTGAGGGTGCCAGCATCGGCGTGCCACGACCATGGGCTCTCATGGCGGCACAGCAACAGGCACAGCAATTGCAGATGCCAAAGAAACGTCCCAACATGGGATCGTTAAAGAAGGCGTGGTGTACGCGTCCGCGCGCATCCTCTGTCTCCAGGATGCTGACCGCCTCGGCTTGGGTGATCCGCCGTCCCCGTGATGGGTAGTGTTCCAGGAGAAAGCTGACGAACGGCTCGCCGATGACCAGGCACACATCCAGCGGTCCACAGGGATCTTTTTCGGCCGTCCGGCAGGGGCATTCCATGACAATGATCTGGTCCGGGTTGTGCAGGATGAGCGCCCGGGCCCGCACGTAGGGGATCACCTGTTCCAGATCGGGCAGCTCGATGGGCTGGTTGATGGTCACCAGTTGGCACGCCTGGGCCAGTGGCATCACCTTGGCGTGATAGCAGTCAGCCACGGTGCCGGTCGCCTGGGTAGGTGAGGGTGTAGGGAAGGCTCCTGGCTCTTGCCTGGGAAACAGCCGCTGCCACGCTCGCAGGAGTGGGGCCAACCTTTTGGCGATGGGATGCTCCCCTTTGCCGAGGCCGATGTAAAGGTAGGGCCAGCGGGCATACACGTAACTGTGGAGGACAGCCCCCAGCGAGTGATCATGGACCTCCCAGGCGGCGCGAACAAACTGCCGGGTGACGGGAGAAATGAGCGAGAAGGGCTTTTTCTTCCGATTCACACCGTCCATCGTCGGGTCTTCCTTCTACTGCCTACTTTGAGAATATCTGCGCTTGTAGAGACGCCCCGCCGGGGCGTCTCTACCGGGCGTTTTTCGTCTGCGGTGTGCCACAAACATGTTGGCTGCCCTGGCAAGGACCGGTTGCCAGCACCCGCACCGGCAGAGCAGTACGCGGCTACGTCACGGACCCTGCCCGTGCTCACTGAGGAAGGCGTCCACTGTTTGTGCAAAGAGCGATGCCTCCTCGACGAAAGGAGCATGCCCGCTCTGCTCAAAAACGACCAGGCTGGCGTCGGGAATGCCCTGCACAAGCTCCTCGGAGCATGGCAAAGGAGCTTCCGGGTCGTGTCTCCCGGCGAGGACCAGGGTCGGGGCCTGCACGTCTGCCAGCCTGTCCGCGTAGGAGAGCCGGCTGTACATGTTTTTGGACCAGATGGTGCGTATCGGGACGCCCTGCTCGTCATCGTCGGCGTCAATCTCCACCGGCCTGAAGAGGGCCTGGTCGTGGTAGGCTGCGCGCGCCATGAGGTTCTGCAGCCTTTTGTGCAGGGCCAGGTTGCCCCTCCCGGCATTGAGGCGGATGCCCCAAAGCACGATCCGCCAGTAGTCGGGCTCATGGAGGCGAAAGGCGCTGCCTGGGAATCCCCAGCGGGCAGCAGCAGGGAAGCCGCTGAGGCTGGTGACCAGCACCAGCCGCCGTGTGCGCTCGGGGCGCTCGACAGCGTAAGCCAGGGCGGCCAGCCCGCCCATGCTGTGCCCCACCACGTCCACCGGCTCCTGGATCCCCAGGCGGTCGAGGGCCTCGTCGGCGCTGCGGATCATCTCGTCCATATCTCCGACCGGCTCCCGCGTCGACCGGTAGGCGCCCGGAACATCAAAGCTAACCACGGTGCGTCCCAGTCCGGCGAGGATCTCTGCGATGGGACCCTGAGCCATCGGTTCCGTCGTGTGACCGTGCGGGTAGGGAAAGAGGAGCACCGGCTCACCCCTGCCGTTGGTATAAACGGCCAGGCCGTCAACGACAGAAACCGGTTCCACAAAGGGCTGTCCTCTGCTGAATTCCTCCTCTTCAAAGTTCTGGATATACTCCGCTCTGCGGTGGAATCCCAGGCTGATAAAGAGGATGGACAAGAGACCGAAAACCGCCAACAAAACATAGATCCACATTTTTTTCTTCCGTGTCATTCTCACCTTGCTCATTGATGCTCAGAGAAATGCCTGTACTTAGCCAGGATGGTCTGAGCCCAGGTCTTTGCCCGCTCTATCTCGCCGTCGTAGAGCGGACCCTCGTGATGATCCTCCACGTGGAAGGTCTCCGGGGGCACCAGCCGCTTGCCACCCAGCTTGCGCAGTTTGCGGTCGACCCGCTTGGCCGCGGTGAAGCGGGCCAGAAAGGCCGACATCCTGTACGAAGTATCAAAGGCAGCGATCGGCACACCGCGCAAGATGCGTCGCGGCAGTTCCTCGAACACCGGCCGGAGGGCCTGGGGCAGGTTCATCTTGTGGGTCGGCGTGCCCATGACCACCAGGTCCACGTCCTGCAACTCTGCGGCGGCGAGCTGGTCGGCGCTGAGCGCCCGCGCCGCACCCGCCCCCTGGAAAACCTCGGCGATCGCCTCGGCGACCTGCTGGGTGTTGCCGAACTGAGAATGGTAGACAACCAATGCGTTCATTACTCCAACTCCTTTCTTCAAGCTTCCTCCTCCGGTCATGGCCGGGCCGACTTGCGCAACCCGGCCATGACAAACTCGGCGATCCACTCCGGCGCGAGCCAGGACCTCCCCTGGTCGTCCACCGTCGAACCGATGCCCAGGTAGAGGGTCATGAGCAGACCCGCCGTCCTGGCGGGGTCCTCCTGCCGAAAGACTCCCTGCGCCATGCCAGGGGCCAGGATGTGGTCGATGATCAGTTGGTGCATGGGCTGGTAGCCCTGCCACATCTGCAGTTTGAACTCGTCGTCGGGGCCGTTCAGCATGGTGAGCATCACCTTGCCCTGGGGGAGGTGGTGGACGATCCATTCCGCTCCCGCCTGAAAGAAGCGCTCCAGGCGGCGAGCCGGATCTTTTTCTTGCCGTACCTGCTCGGCTACAAAGTGGTGGTGCGAGACGGCGATCTCGTCGATGAGGGCCAGCATGAGTGCCCGCTTGCTGGGGAAATA
>JASFHU010000751.1:0-3249 GCA_050123055.1 Anaerolineae bacterium | reverse complement strand
CCTACCCCGGCCACCAAGACCACCTCATCACCGGCGTCAAAGGGCAGCATCTCAACGACATACGTTTGGCCTGGTTGCCACTGCGAGGTGGGCAACCACAGCAAGGTCACCGGCGTATGGGTATCCGGCGTTGCCAGCACCCGCCCGGCCGGGTCGAGGCCCAGCACTGCCGGCTGCCAGTCGCCGTCGGGTGGCGCCAGCACTCGCCAGTAGAGGCGCGTCGCTGGCCGGCCCCAGTAATCCCAAAAGACGTCAAACCCTTGGAGCTCCCATGTATCGGCGAATACGACGCTCACCGGATACTGCGGTTCCCCGTCGGGCCGGGCAAAGGTGTAAAACTCCGCCGGAATGTCGGCCTGGGTCCCGCCCGCCTCCAGCACAAGGAATCCATGCTTGCCGGCCCGGATGCCCCAGTCACCATCCACGAGCCTGAGCAAGCGACGGCGCGCGGACACCGGATGGCTGGTGCGGTCCTGGTATACGTCCACCACCGCATAGGCGGCATTCTTTCGGCGCGGGAAGAGGCGTATCAGCTCGCGCCCGCTGGCGTGTGGCGACACGGCTGCAGTGGCGCTGAGGGGCGCATCTGCGGGCAGGGTGGCCAGCACTTCAGGCAGCGTCTGGCTATGCAGGGTGCGCTGGGGCGGGCGAAAACCGGGCACCAGTGGCGAGCGCCCCTCGCTCAAGTGCACCCACAGGGCCGCGACCAACAGCACCACCAGGGCGACGGCCAGCCCGCGTACACCTAGCCCGCGCGACCGCATGGCGCCGAGGCCGATGGCCGAGGCCGCCAGCAACATGGGGAAGACCAGGACGCTGTAATAGGCATCCAGTGTCACCGGTAGCGGGTAGTTGGACAGCAGGTTTAATCCCAGCGCCGGCAGTGCGGGCAGGATCCAGAGCGGGGCCAGCAGCGCCCCGGCCCCACCCATGAGCAATAGCAGCAGCAGATAGCGGCCCTTTTCCAATAGCAGCCCCTGCTCCAGCCAGGCCTGAGGACCCTCGAGCCAGAAACGGTAGCGCTCCCAGAAGACAGAGCCTTGCCCCTCCGTAAAGATCGGAGCCAGGAGCAACAGGGCAAAGGCGAACCAGGCCAGGCCGAAGAGTCCGACCGCAATCCAAATCGGGCCGATCCCAGAGGATCGGTTGCGGGTCCGCCACCAGCCGATGGCGGCCAGGGCGGCCAGCCACAGGCCATAGTCCTCCCGGGCCAGCAGAGCGAGGAAGGCAAAGAGCAGGGCGGCCCGGGTGTGCCCACGCCACAAAGCCAGCAGGGCGGCAAGGGCCGGTAACACGCCCAGCGCAACAGCGTGAAAATCGGCCAGTGCGGCGTTGTGCACCGCCGGCGAGAGCAGATAGAGCAGCGGAAAGATCAGGGCCAACCACGCGTTGTCCAGGGCCTCGGTGGCCAACAAATACAGGGGCACGGCGGCCAGGGCCAGCACCACCGCCTGCACCAACAACAGCGTCTTCGGCGAGGGCACGAGGGCGTAAAGCGGCACCAGCGCCAGCAGCAGCGGCTCAAGGTGCATGGCCAGGCGGCTGGACATGTTCCCGTGGGTGGTCATTCGAAACGGCTGGCCGTTCAAGGTGTTCCAGAGAGTATTGTTGGCGTTGGCCAGGTCGATGCTGGTCACCAGGGCATCGTGTTTCTGGAGGGCCAGCAAGCCGTAGTAAAAGGCAAAGAGCAGGATCAGTACGCCCACAATGGCCCATTGCCAGTGGGTTGGGCGCTGCCGGGTTGGCGTCATGATTCGATCTTTGTCAAGTGCTGGGGCACTGTAACCCATCTCTCAGCTTCCCCCGAGGAATGACCCGGCTGTGTCGGCGTCATGACTTGATCCTCATAAAGTGCCGGGGCACTATGACCCATCTCTCAGCTTCCCCCGAGGAATGACCCGGCTGTGTCGGCGTCATGACTTGATCCTCATAAAGTGCCACGCGGTCTGGATCACCTCTTTCAGACTGAGCTTGACCGGGTGGACGCGATTTTTGATGGCCCAACCTTTCCACAGCTTGTTCAGCAGGAAGAAGAGAGGATTATCGGGCAGCTTGATCAGTCGCTTGATGAGGGGCACGCTCCAGGGCCACTCCACGCCGATGGCAAAAAAGCGCTGCAGCACGGCCAGCCCCCGCTTGTGCCCGGCGTCGAAATCGAGGACCGAATGGTCCCAGGCCACCTGGCCGATATCATCGAAGGTGCCCACCATCCAGTCGTGCTCGCGGGTGAACTCGCCCAACTCGGTGCGCGGGTAGGGCTGAAAGATAAAGACGTGAGCATAGGAAGGCCGGGCCTGGATGTTTAAATCCAGCGTGTCAAAATCGTCCTGCAGCGTGCTGGTGGGCAGGCCGATCATGTTAGTCGTGGTCAACTCCAGCCCCCCTTGGCGGATGAGGTGCGCCGCTTCCAAGATCTGCTCCCGGCTCATGCGACGTTTGAGCAGCTCGTTGCGGATGCGGTCGTTGCCGGTTTCGATGCCCATACTGACACAGTGACAGCCCGCTTCCTTCAACAAGCGCACCTGCTCCCCGGTCACCAGGTTGGCCCGTGTATTGCAAAAGAAGGGTAACGGGCGTCCCGCCTGGCTGATCTGGCGCGGATATTTCTCGGCAAACTCGGCCAGCCACTCGGGAGAGAGGACAAAAGTATCGTCGACAAAGACGACAAACTCTAGCGGGTAGTGGTCGCGAACCCAGCGGACCTCCTCGATGACGTGGTCCACGCTCCGCTGGCGGAAGCGCCGCCCCTTGCCGCGATAGATCTCACCCAGGGCATGGTTGAAGCAGTAGGTGCAGTTGTAGGGACAGCCACGCCCGGTGAGAAAGTGTTTGATCTTGCCACGGGCGGCGATGGGGTCCCGCTCGTAGACCAGGGCGCGGTCGGGGAAGGGCAGGCTATCCAGGTCCTCTGCATAGGGACGCACGGGATTGGTGATCACGCCGGCGTCCTGGCCGTTGCCGTTGGGCTGGAAGGACCAGTTGTTCACCCCCAGCACGGCGCTGGGGCCGCCGTCGCCCAGGGCGCCCACCAACTCGACCATAGCCTCCTCGCCCTCGCCGCGGCAGATGCCGTCCACACCCTCTTCGCCCACCATCTCGGGGAAGAAGGTGGGATGCGGCCCGCCAAAGACTGAGAACAGATCCGGCAGTTCGGCCTTGAGCCGCCGGTTGACGTCCAGGTAGTAGCGCTGCGAGCCGGTGATGACCGAGTAGGCGGCCACATCGGGCTGGAAATCGCGAGCCACGGCC
>JASFHU010000750.1:0-3255 GCA_050123055.1 Anaerolineae bacterium | reverse complement strand
CAGCGACACCTTTACCCTCAGGCTGAACAGCCAGCCACTAGCCCCGGTGTCCCTCGACCTGTCGACCAACGGCGAACAATGCACCGTCTGGCCAGAGTCTGTGGAACTCGACGCCGGTAATTGGTCCGGCGGCGTGGTCGCCACCATCACGGCGGTCGACGACGACATCGACGACGACATCGAGCCCTGCCAGGTCCAGACTACACGGACCAGCAGCGACGATCCCAAGTACGATGGCCTCTTTGTTGACGACGTCATCATATTGGTCGACGACGACGACGAGGCGGGCATCGACGTCCTGCCCACTGCTTTGACCGTCAGCGAGCCGGACGGCTCCGATGCCTTTACTTTGAGGCTGAACAGCCAGCCCACGGCCAAGGTGTCGGTGGGCCTGTCGGCCTCTGGGGATGAGTGTACAGTGGCGCCGGCGTCCGTTGACCTTGACGCCACCAACTGGGCCAACGGCACGACCGCTACCGTCACCGCCGTCAACGATGACCTGGAAGATGGCAACCAGACCTGTATGGTGGTGACCGGTCCGGTCGCCAGTGCCGATTCCAAGTACCAGAACCACGATCCCTCCGATGTCACCGTGACGGTGAGGGATGATGACTCTGTATACCGGGTCCATATGCCCCTCCTCGCCCGCAGGTGGCCCCCGGTGCCTGATGTGCCCACGCTGAGCAAGATCGATAACGCAGATGGCGATGGGACCTATGCCGTCACGTGGAGTGGGGCAGATCTGGCCGATAGCTACATCCTGGAAGAGAGCACCGATAGCACCTTCTCTGAGATCAGTGCTACCTACAGCACAGCCTCAACCAGCCAACAAGTCACCGGACAGTGGGCTGCACGATTCTACTATCGCGTCAAGGCCCGCAATAGCTGGGGCGATAGCGGGTGGTCGACGGTGCAGCAGGTGGACGTGAGGTGGCATTGGGAGGGCAACGACGAGCCTGGTGACAACGGTCCCGTTGCCTCGGGCTTGACCTACTTTGGCATCTTGCCCAACAAAGACGATAAGCGAGACTATTTCTACTTTGAGCTGACCTCTCCACATCAGGTCAGGCTCCGGTTGACCAACATCGCAGCGGGGCAGAACTATGACCTGGCCTTGAGAGACGCCAATCTGGAAACGTTCCCGGGCTGGTACTCGGTTAATCTGGGTAACAGTGATGAGCATGTCCTGACCGGGGACCTGCCCGCGGGCACTTACTTTATCCAGGTCTACCGCAACCCCGATAGCTCAGGGGGGACCAGCCAAGCCTACCATCTGTGGGTCGAGTACGAGTAGCTGCACGAGCATACCGTGGACAGATAAGACAAGCAGTATCATGGAATAGAACAAGCATGCGAGCCACGTGACCCTGGTTTCTAACGTCACACAACTCACAACTCAAAAGTGTCTGATTGGGCTAGCTGCTACCAGCGGGCCGGTTAGGCTGTTCTGCGCCGCAGAAGCGCTCCTGCCAGGAGCAGTACAGATCCAACTGCCGCCATCCCGCCGGTTATGACTGCTGCCGACATCCCCATGCCGCTGTCGGGAGGTTTGCCGACGATCAGGACCTCCGCGCCGGCAGTCCCAGTGACTGGAATCTTGTGCCAGTCGGTGCCCCAGGCGGTCACAGAGTTTTCGTGGATACCCGGCTCCCCGGTCACCTCCACGCTGATGGCACACGTATAGGCGGCAGCAGGGGCCAACGTCTGCGGTAGGGTGCAGTCTCCGCCTGCCTGCTCCAGCGGCCCGTACACCGAGTCGACGAGCCCCTGCAGTGTCATACTGACCGGCGAGGTATTCTCCACGACAAAGGTGAACGTGACCCAGCCTCCCGGCTCAAGAAGCTGCTCCGGCTGAGGGACCTTTTGTACCCGGCTCCTGCCCGGGTTCACGCTCACGTTGGTCACATCGATGGTCCAGTAGTGGCAATCGGCCGGTGTGTTTGGGATGGCGCCGCCCACGTTCTCGCAAGTATTGTCGCTGTGGGGATCCCAGCTCACAGCGGTGCCGATGTCCAGGAGCCCATCACCATCAGAGTCGATGCATGGTACCGTGACAGGAGGCAGAAAATAGCGCGTGTTCACGACCGGTTCGAGGTCACCGCACTCGTCTGGCGCATCCTCAGGCTCGGCGTCGTAAAAGGGCCCGCTGCCGCTTTCGGGATCATACCCACCGGCGCACGTTTCGCCCGCCGGGCAGTCGGTGTCCTTTTTGCAGTCGCCGCCTGACACGGAGCAGGTCCCGCCTGATGCCAGGGGCGGGGGTAGATAGGTATGCTGGCACGATCCGGTGTTGGCGGTCCCGCCGTCGAGCGCCAGGAATATGCCGATGTCGTAGCGTTCGAGTGACGTGGCCAGCAGCCACGCTTCGAGGTTCAAGGTGACGGGCTCGCCCGGCATGCAGGTAATGTCCTCGGCATTCCTCAAGCGACTGAGCCAGACGTCACCTGCGGCGCAGACATTGGTCCTGCCCGTAACGTCGTCGATGCAGCTGCCTTGCTGGGCGACAGCAGGTTGCGAAGACAGCACTGCCACAAGGAGTGCGAACAATCCGAACAACGTCCACATGGACGTGCGGAGCATGTGGTGCTTCATCATGTCCCCTCCTTCTTGGACCGTCCTAAACTCACACCCAATCTGGCCGCCATGCAGTCGAGCCCACCAACCTCTGCATATTGTAACCTATTTCTCACGATTAGTCAACCATTCATGGTTAAACATGCCGAAAATGTAGAACTTCTGCCTCAGATCCCTGCAGCGGATGAGGACCTCGAGTTCCTTGACTCATTGGTGCAGGGTTCCTGCACCTGTATCTCTTCCACCGAGACCAGAACCGGCGAACTTTCAAGATGGCGATCCATGATTTGGCGCCTCTGGTCAATCCATGCTATAATGGTATAGTCTACTACGCTAGTGGTGCAGACAAGATGAAACCCATAGGAAGCAAGATACAAGGCGGGCAAGCATACATCAGTGTACTAGGCACAGACCCGCTGACCACGATCCTGGTGGGATTGGCTCTTTTCCTGACAGCCGCTATTACGGCACTCGCTGTGGATCTGTGGCTGCGGCCCGTGAACGGAAGCCCTGTGCTGCAAGCTTCACCTCCCAGACAGCCGGCGAGCCTGACCGTCGCCGCGCTGGTTGAGCCCACGTCCACACCAAGCCCATCGCCCACCCCAAGCCCATCGCCCACCCCAAGCCCATCGCCCACTGCCATCACCTATCCGGCCGGTGTCCGGATTCGCATACCGGCCA
>JASFHU010000749.1:0-3257 GCA_050123055.1 Anaerolineae bacterium | reverse complement strand
ATGCGCCTCAGAATTCCTCTTCCCGAGTCTGCTGGAGGACTGTTGTTGCTATTTGACATTGGGTTCACCTCTCTTCCCTTGAGGCAAACGAGACGCCAGGCTGTGGCTCATTGTTGACCTCAAGGTGAAAGACATCCGGGCGCGCATAGTGACCCTGCGTGTCCAGGACCAGGTGGCCTTCGGAGATCCGATCCGGGTGGATGTCAGCGTACAGAATCAGCGCTTGGTCGTAGATCGGACCCTCGAGGTAGCTCGAATCGGGCGCGATGACGGCCGACCCCCCGCTGAGGACAAGGTCTGCATCCTGGCCTGGCATCGACTCGAGCAGCTCGAGGGCTCCGCCTTCCGTCTGGTCGAGGGAATGGTAGCCCGCCAGGATCTCTCCCCGGCTCAGTACGCTGCCGGCGGCGAGGACAAAACATTGGCCCTCGAAGGCATAGTGGCGGCTGGCAACCTGGTGGAGTTCCCGGACCGCCGGCCACTGGGCGACGTGCAGCGTTTCGTTCTGGGCGTGCATGGCGGCCCGGGCCAGGGGCATCCAGTGTTCCCAGCAGATCAGGCCGCCCAGGTTGCCATACTCGCTGGGCATCACACCCAGCGTGCTGCCATCCCCCCGACCCCAAACCAGCCGCTCGGTATAGGTGGGGATGAGCTTGCGGTGGATCTGAAAACGCTGGCCGTCCGGGTGAAGGTAGAGCATGGTGTTGCACAATGTGCCGTCCACCCGCTCGTGGACGCCCATGACCAGGTAGGTGTCGGTTTTGCGGGCGATCGCCCGCAACCTGTCGAGGTGCCCGCCGGGGATGGCCATCGAGTTCTCGACCAGCAATCTGAACAGCATCTTGGCCGGGGCATGGTCCCAGAGGGCGGCGCTGGGGGCATAGTCCAGCCAGACCGGGTAGCCCGGCAGCCAGGTCTCGGGAAAGACGATCACTCTCGCCCCGGCGCCGGCTGCTTCCTCGACCAGGAGACATGCCTTGTCCAGGCTCGCCTCGAGATTGAGAAAGACCGGCGCATGCTGAACGATGGCCACTTTGAACGACCGGTCCGGATGGGATAGTGTCATCTGTCCAATCTCTCCTCACGTCCGCCCAACTCCACCAGTCCCTGCTCGTGCTGGACCACAGTCCAGCACACCTGGCAGCAACGCGCTGACTGTGGTCCACGGGGAGCCAGGCATGACTTGGGACATCACCGGGTGCGGGCGGTGGCAACCTCGACGGTTCAGGTGTTTCAGGATCTCGATAGTTCAGGATCCGTTCAGGCTGTAGCCAAGCTGGGCGCCCTGAACGGATCGTACTCCTGTTCGCGCTGGTCGCGGAACTGGCGGGTGTAGAGATGAAAGTAATGCCCTCGCTGTCGCAGTAGCTCGGCGTGGGTTCCCATTTCGGCGATCTGGCCCTGCTGGATCACCAGGATCCGGTCGGCCCGCTTGATGGTCGAGAGGCGGTGGGCAATGATGAAACTGGTCCGGTCGGTCATGAGTGTTTCCATCCCCCGCTGGATCAGATCCTCGGTCAGAGTGTCCACCGAGCTGGTTGCCTCATCCATGATAAAGATCTCCGGTTGGGCCAGGACGGCCCTGGCCAGGCTGACCAATTGCTTCTGGCCCACCGACAGCAGGTCTCCTCCTTCGCCTACCTCTTCGTCGTAGCCCTTGTCCAGGGTACGGATAAAGCTGTGAGCCCCGGCCAGCCGGGCCGCATCCTCAATCTCTTCGTCGGTGGCATCGAGCTTGCCGTAACGGATGTTCTCCCGGATGGTGCCAGAAAAGAGGTGCGGGGTCTGGAGCACCACGCCGACGCGCGACTGGATGGCGTGGAGTGACAGGTCACGATAGTCCCGGCCGCCGATGCGAATCACGCCCTGGTTGGGCTCGTAGAAGCGGCAGACAAGATTGACAATGGTGGTCTTGCCGCCGCCGGTGGGACCCACGAGGGCGATGGTTTCGCCGCGGTTCACCTTGAGGTCAAAGCCGGTCAGGACCGGTTTGTCGTCTTCGTACCAAAAGTCCACCCCATCGAACTCGACGTCGCCACGGATGGTGCCGGGATCCACCGCGCCCGGCTGATCGGCCACCTGGGGCACGGCATCGATCAGCGAGAATACCCGCTCGGCAGAAGCGATCGAATTCTGCATCTCGGCATAGACGCGGGCCAGGTCCTGGACCGGCCACATCATGAAGGTGATGTAAGACACAAAGGCCTGGATGCCGCCGATGGTCATGGCGCCCACCGTGGCCTGCAAGCCGCCATACCAGACGATGCTGCCGACGGCCACGGCCGAGATGAATTGGACCACCGGCAGGAAAAGGGCCGATAGCCAGGCGGCCCGGTAGGAGGCCCTGTACATGTCGCTCGTCAGCTCGCCGAATTCCGCGAGGTTTTCCTCCTCGCGGCAGAGGGCCTTGACTACCCGTACACCGTTGATGTTCTCGTTGTAGGCGCCCGTGATCTTGGAGTTCATCTTGCGGACCTGCCGGAACTCGACCAGGATCCTCTTTTTGAACTGGGCAGCCACTAGCACCAGGATGGGGATCACGGCCAGCACGATGAGGGCCAGCTTCCAGTTGATGATCAACATGAAGTACATCGCCGTGGCGATATTCATCAGGCCCCAGGTGACGTCTAGTAGCCCCCAGGTCACCAGTTCGGCGATCCGATCGGTGTCGGAGGTGACGCGGGCGATGATCCAGCCTACCGGTGTACGGTCGAAATACGAGAACGACAGGTCCTGGAGGTGGTTGAACAACTGCTTCCGCAGATCGTACCGGATTCGCTCGCCCAGGACTCCGGCCAGAAAGATAAAGCCAAACACGCCAACGGCCTGCACAAAGATGATCGCGCCATACACGCTGGCGATGCGAAAGACTGCTGTCTTGTCGCCGGCAAGGATGCCCTCGTCCACGATCTGTTTGCTGAGGTAGGTGAAGAAGGAGTCCAGGCCCGACACGGCCGCAATCGCGATCAGGAACCCCACAAGCCAGCGCCAATGAGGTCTGGCCTGGGCTAGGATGCGCAGCATGGTGCGGCCGTTGAACTGGGTACTGAATTCTTCTTCTTCGAACTCGAATTCTTCTGACACGGCGGCTTTCCGTCTGTTCCTATTGGGCCTCGGCCCCGGCTAGTTCCTGCTCCAGTTCCACTTCGATGCGGGCTTGCATGTCATAGATCCGTCGATAGATGCCGTCCTCCTCCATCAACTCCAGATGCTGGCCCCGCTGCACGATGCGTCCCTGGTCGAGCACCAGGATAAGG
>JASFHU010000748.1:0-3260 GCA_050123055.1 Anaerolineae bacterium | reverse complement strand
GGCCAGTCTGTTTGATGCCTTTGGCGGGCTCGACCGCCAACCCAGGGTCGTCGTGCTGGGTGTAAAACCCGAGTCGATGCAATCTGCCCTGGCTCTCGGCGCCGATGCTTTTGTCAGCAAGGGCGATCCACCCAGGCGGCTGCTGACGGCAATACGGGCGCTACTCGTAGAGGGCCAACGTGAATAGTGACTTGATCGTCATGACCTTCAATAGTAGCAAGATGGCCCAGACCGTCCACAACTCGCTGCAGGCCATGCGCAAGAGCGCGATCTTGGGGCTTGACGATAGTGTGATCATGACCAGGGATGGCGCCGGGCAGTTCCGGCTGCACCCAGGGTCACAATCGAGCCCAGGGCTAGCGGTCCGGCTTGCCGATCTGATTCTCCCTTCACCTAAAGGGGTCGTACCTGGAGTGGACGGAGTGAAACTGGATGGGGGATTTGTGCGGGCTGTGGTTTCGGCACTGCGTAACAACAGCTCTGCACTTTTGATCTTCCTGGGTTCTGATAGCTTGAGCGACAGGGTCGAATTGCTCAATGCTTTGGCCTTGTTCCGGGGTACGATACACCAGACGACCCTGGCCCCACCAGGGGAGGCTTTGTTGCGAGGGATGCGATAGTTGAATCAGTCCTGCAACTGCAAAGAAGGGGATAGCAGGTGAATCCAGCGGAAAGGAATGTGACAAGGATCCTTGGTCGCCTGGCCAGGCAAGATAGCGCTGTGAGCGAATCACTGACAGCTCGTTCTTTCGAGGCAGGCGAGATGGTTTGCAGATCCAGGGAAATGGCCAGTTCCCTGTACTTTGTTGTAAGTGGACGGGTGCAGATCTTTCGCACAACCCGGAATGATCGCCGCTTTGTGGTGGCCACACTGGGACCAGGTTCCATGTTTGGCGAAGAATCGGTGCTGGGTGGGTCCCAAACCTTCTCCTCTGCTGTGGCCCTGGAACAGTGTACCCTATGGGTGTTTCCAAAGAACCGCGCAATGGAGATCTCATCCACGAACGCGATGTTCGGCTTTGGGTTGATGCAGGCCATGGGGCAGCGGCTAGAGGAGGCCGAGAATCGGCTGGAGCTGATGGCTTTCGGTTCAGTTGCCTCGCGCCTGGCGGCGCTGCTGCTGGAATTGAGCGGGAGCGATCCAGAGGGCGCCGTGCGCGCCACACACCAGCAATTGGCCGACATGCTCGGCACCTGGCGCGAGACGATTAGCAAGACCTTGCGGGTATTTCGGCAGCAGGGCCTGGTGGCTTCTGGTCGCCGGAGGCTGATATTGCTAGACATAAAAGGTCTCAAGGTAGAGGCTGGTGAACTTTCTTGACTTTGCCGGTGGTTGCGAGTATAATGTCCACAGGACTTTGGATGGCCAGCAGGCACGTTTCAGCTTCCACCCGGCGATGTGCGCCTCGTGCCTCAATTCCGATCTACACGCTCCCGTACGGGTGATCTTGTTGGTGCTGCAACATTGATGAGGTAGCAACCTACATGCCGGACGAATACATCCTTTCTCTTCAGAATGCCGGCAAGAACCGGCGCATAGGCAGGAAGGCCCAGAACCTGCGATTCCTTGCTGCACGGGGTTTCTCGGTACCCAAGACCTACGTCTGCACCTGGGACGCCTATGCACGCTACGTGGAGGATGATATCCAGGTACTCGAGGCCCTCAGGAGAGAATTGGAGGCCAAGCTGGATGCTGGGACAAAGTACGCCATTCGGTCCTCAGCGAACCTGGAAGACGGGTTGGATTCGTCCTTTGCGGGCCAGTTCAAAAGCATACTCGATGCCCAAAGTACGAGCGAGATCCTGCAGGCCATCTTGGCCGTTTGGGCTACAACCCAATCGCCAGCGGTACAAGCCTACCTTGGGCAGAACGGTGCTGCCCCACGGGACCTGAAGATGGCCGTTGTCATTCAGGAGATGGTCCCCGCACGGGTATCCGGAGTTGCCTTCAGCAAGAATCCTATCACCGGTCTGGACGAGGTCGTGGTAGAGGCGGTGAGGGGAAGTGGCGAGGCCCTGGTCCAGGAAGGGGTCACGCCGTACAGGTGGATCAGCAAATGGGGAACCTGGACCAGCGAGCCGGACGAGCCACTCGATGGGCAGGGCATTGCCCTGGAGCTCATAGAAGACGTGGTCGGCCAGACCAAAGAGATCGCCAGGGCTTACGGTCGCCCCGTCGACCTGGAGTGGGTATACGACGGTCGTGAGGTCAGGTGGGTCCAGTTGCGGGCGATAACATCCCTTGATATCCCCATCTATTCCAATCGCATAGCAAAAGAGGTATTTCCGGGCATCATCAAGCCACTGGTTTGGTCTGTGAACGTTCCGCTGGTCAACGGAGCATGGGTAGCGCTGTTCACCGAGATGATCGGGCCCAACGACATCGAACCGGAGAGCTTGGCCGGCTGCTTTTATTCCCGCGCCTACTTTAATCTGGCCGGGCTAGGCCAGGTGTTTGAGCTCCTGGGCTTGCCAAGGGAGACCGTGGAACTGTTGATGGGGATGGAAGCTGAGGGTCCTGAACCACCTTCGTTGAAACCCTCCCCCAAGACATACGCGCTGTTGCCGCGAATGCTCCGTTTTGGCCTGGACAAGACGCGATTTGCCCGAAAGATCGAAGCCTTTCTTGCGGCCATGGAGGCCAAGCTTCAAGCCTTTTTTGACAGTCCGGCGGCGGAGCTGACCGAAGAGCAGCTACTGGCAAAAGTAGACCGTCTCTACCCGCTGGTGCAGGAAGCGGCCTACTATAACACTGTGACAGCCATGAGCATGCGGGTGTACAACAGGATCTTGAAAGGGCAGTTGGGCCGCATGGATGTCGATTTTGAGAGCTTTGACCTGACCGGCGGCATGCAAGAACTGCAGCGCTTCGAGCCGAATGCACATCTTGCCCGCTTGCACCAGTTGTATAGCGCACTAGATCAAGATCTCCGGGCGCGCGTCCGTGAGAGCCGTTACGAGCAGCTCTCCACCCTGCCGGGGACTGAGGCACTACAGGGAGGCATCGCGCAGTTTCTCGAACAGTTCGGGCATCTGAGTGACAGCAGCAGTGATTTCTCCCAGGAGCCTTGGCGAGAGAATCCAGACCTGATCTTGCAGATGATCGTCAACTATGTGCCCCCCGAAGGCGGCGGCCAGGACAAGGTCCGGGTTACCGACTTGCACCTGCGAGCAGTACGGCGGCCGTTCTTCATGTGGACATATCATCGGGCGCGGCGTTACCACTGGTACAGGGAGGCGGTCAGTTCGCTCTATACCTT
>JASFHU010000747.1:0-3266 GCA_050123055.1 Anaerolineae bacterium | reverse complement strand
TGGTGGCCCTGGGACTGCGGCTGGTCCGTCTCAGTTTCCAGCCGCTGTGGTGGGACGAAGGCTGGAGCCTATTTTTCGCCACCATCGACCCGGGTAGCATGCTGGAACGCACGGCGGTCGACATCCACCCGCCCCTCTATTACCTGCTCTTGAACCTGTGGCTGAAGCTCTGTGGTACCAGCGCCGGTTCGGCGCGGCTTCTGTCGGTGTTTCTCGGCACGGCGACGGTGCCCCTCCTCTACGCGATGGGGCGGCGCATGCTGGGCCCGAGGAGTGGGTTGGCAGCAGCCTTTCTACTGGCCATCTCGCCCCTACACATCTATTACTCCCAGGAAGTGCGGATGTACGTGCTGGTGACGCTCCTTGGGCTGGCAGCCACCTACTTTGCCAGGCAATGGAACCCCGGCCGCTGGGCCGGCGGGATTTGGCTGGGTTATGTGCTAGCCGCGACCGCGGCGCTGTACACCCAGTACTATGCCGGGTTCCTGCTCCTGGCGCTCAACCTCGTCATCCTGATCCGCTGGCTGCGCCGGCGGAAGGTTGGATCGCTACCCGCAGCGCCGGTGCGAGGGCTGGGCTCGTGGCTGGGCGCCCAGGTGGCTGTGTTCCTCCTCTTCCTGCCCTGGCTGTGGTATGCCAGCGGCAAGCTCCTGAGCTACGTGCGTTTCAAAGTCAGCGTGGAGCAGGATCCCTCGCTGGGCCTGTTCACCTACCTGGCCCGCCACCTGGCGGCCTTTACCTGGGGCCACGCTGAGGGCCTCCTGGCCGGCTGGTGGTGGGTTGGATTGCTTCCGCCGCTGGCCCTTGCCCTGGCCCTCGGCCTTGTGCTCTGGTGGCGGTCCCGGTCAAAGGCGGCCGGCAGTCGCGGCCCTGGGAACCTGGCGGATTGGGAGCTTGGCGGGCCATCCTTTCTCATCCTGGCGGTGGCGCTTCTTTGCGGGTTCGTGGTCAACCTGCTTTTTCCCTTCAACCCGCCCCGCAGCGAGCGCCTGTTGCTGTTGGCCCTGCCGGTCTATCTGCTGTTGGTCACCGCCGGCCTGCTGATCCTGAGGCGCTACCGCCGCCCGCTGGCTGTCGCCTCGGCGGCCTCCTTTGTGGTCCTGGCCATCGTGTCGCTGAGTTTCCTTTACACCGTGCCGCGCTACCCCGACGATGACTATCGTCCCCTGGTCGCGCGGGTACGCGCCCTGGGCCTGCCCGGCGACGCCGTCATCGCCATCCATCCCTGGCAGGTGGGTTACTTTCAAGCCTACATCCCGGACGACGAAGCCCGACCGGCGCTGGTCCTGACACCCCGCGAGGTGATCCCGGCCGAGCGGCAGATCTGGGCCGACGAGCCGGCGCGGATGGCCGACGAGCTGGACGCCCTACTGGCCGGGCACGGGCGGCTGTGGCTTCTAGATCACCGTGCCATGGGGCGGGTCCTGGAAAAACAGATCGAGGCAAGCCTGGTGGAGCAGGCCTACCCGGTGCTGAGCGAATGGTACGGCGAGAACACGGTACTTTCCCTCTTTGCCGGGGGCGCGCCGGTGGCCCAGCCGGTCACGGCCCGGTTTGCCGATTGGCTGGCCCTGGAGGGCGCGGCCCTGGATCCCGGTCCCCTGGAGGCGGGGTGGGGTACCGTGTCTGTCGACCTGGTCTGGCAGGTGTCGGAGCAACCGGCCGAGGATTACACGGTCGGCTTGAGCCTGTCCGGCCCGACGGGACACGTCTGGGCCCAGCGCGACACCCCACCGGGCGGCGGACGGGATCCGTTCTCCGAATGGTCACCAGGCGAGCCCCATTCGGACCGGCACGGGCTGTTGGTACCGGCCGGGACGCCACCGGGCGATTACCAGCTCACGCTGCGGGTCTACCGCAGCCCGGACGTCTCGGTGCTGCCCGCCACCTTTGAAGGCGGCAGCGGGGGGGAGGTGAGCCTGGGCACGGTGCGCGTGGTCCGGCCGGGGGCGTCCCTGCCGCCGGAGGCGCTGGCTTTCGAGCAGTCCCTGGGCGTCGATTTTACCGACCGGCTGCGACTGCTGGGGTACAACGCCGGCACAGATGCCGCGCTGCTGCCTGGCGAGGTGGTGGAGGTGGTGCTGTTCTGGCAGGCGCTGGCCGATCCGGGTGAGGACTTTTTGTTGCGCTTGCAGCTCCTGGACACGGAGGGACAAGCTCTGGCCGAGCTCACCGAAAAGCCGGTGGCCGGTACCTATCCTACTGCCTGGTGGCAGGCCGGCGAACTGGTGCGCGACCCCCACGATCTGCCCATCCCGGCCACGGTCCCGCCGGGCCGCTACCGCCTGGCGCTGAGCCTGGTGCGGGTCGCCGATGGCCAGCCGGTCGAGGTCGATGGGAGGGAGACGACGCTGGAGCTGGGCGAGGTGGAGGTGCTGGGCCGCGAGCACCGCTCTGAGCCGACAGCGCCAGGGCACCAACAGGAGGCCCAATTGGGCGCCAGCGTGGCCCTGACCGGCTACGACCTGCCCCGGGCCGCGCACACCCCCGGCTCGCCTCTGGAGGTGACGCTCCATTGGCGCGTGTTGGATACACCCGACCAGAACTATCATACCTTTGTCCACCTGCTGGACGCTGACGATGGCATCGCCGCCCAGGCTGATGGCCCGCCGGCCGGGGGCGAGCTGCCGACCCTGGGCTGGCTGCCGGGCGAGTACCTGACCGATACTCACCGGCTGCAACTGCCCTTCGACCTGCCCGCCGGAAAGTACCGCCTGGGCGTGGGCTTTTACGATCCCACTACCGGCCTGCGCCTGGGCGAGCGGGTGATCCTGGATGAAAGGATCGCCGTACCATGAGAGTAGTCAGCACGTTCGCGGCACAGCTCGCCGAAGGTCTCCCGACCGAGGCGAGATCGGGCTCGGTCGGGAGACCTTCGCCCATCAGGTCGAGTAATCTCTGAAGCCAATAAGCAAATATCCAATACCTATCTTCGCTGAGGAGAGGAAGGAACCATGACCGACAATGAGCGATTGACAATCCACAACGTTCGAGAACAGATCGTGGGTGTGAACACCCGGGTCCCGCTGCTGGACGGCACGCGGCAGCAGTACGTCAATTTCGACAACGCGGCCAGCACGCCCAGCCTCCAGCCGGTGCTCGACAAGGTCGTCGAGTTTATGACCTGGTACTCGAGCGTTCACAGGGGCACCGGCTTCAAGAGCCAGATCGCCACCGAGGCCTACGAGCTGGCCCACGATATCGTGGGCTGCTTTGTGGGCGCCGACCTGGACACCAACACCATCATCTTTGGCAAAAACACTACC
>JASFHU010000746.1:0-3267 GCA_050123055.1 Anaerolineae bacterium | reverse complement strand
AGAGACAGAGGCCGCGGAGGCCGTGGTCGAGGCCGAGCTGGTGGAAGAAGCAGCGGCTGAGGCGGCCGCAGAAGCGGTGGTTGAGGCCGAAGCAGTGATAGAAGCCGCAGAGACAGAGGCCGTGGAGGCCGTGGTCGAAGCCGAGCTGGTGGAAGACGCGGCGGCTGAGGCGGCCGCAGAAGCGGTGGTTGAGGCGGAAGCAGTGATAGAGGCCGCAGAGACAGAGGCCGCGGAGGCCGTGGTCGAAGCCGAGGCAGTGATAGAGTCCGCGGAAGAGACAGCGACGGCAGCCGAAGAGGCAGCCGCAGAGGTAGTGGAAGAGTCAGTGGCAGAGTAGTGTGATGACTACAGAGATGATGGATCTCCAGGAGCGGTTGCAGCAGGAGCTGGACGAGGTCCTGGCCGAGATCGAGCGCCTTGGGGAGCGCCTGGAAAGAAAAGGCGACTATGGGTTGGGCAAAGGTGACCCCAGTATCTACGAGTGGGAGATGTGCCTGGCCCTGAAGCAGCGGGCCGAGAACAAGGCGCGGTCGCTGGAGGTCGCCCTGCGCAAGGCCGAAGAGGGCGACTATGGCATCTGCGAGGTCTGTGGTATACAGATCGATCCAGCTCGTCTGGCGATCCTTCCCCATACCAAGCGATGTATCACTTGTGCGCAAAAGAGATAGCACCAAAGTGAAGTGGAACGCCGCCTGGGGCCAGTGTCCTGGGCGGTGTTTTTTTGTGTCAAGCGCGAGTTCGCTGCGCGCTATCAGAGTCCCCGAATTCAGAAGATAGTCAAACATGGGCCAACCGCAGCCTCCCGCAGGCTGTGTAGTGTTCGAAGTGAAGCTCAGAAGCCCATAAATCGCCAGAACCAGTTTGATCCCGGCATCAAGCCTGCGGGAGGCTTGTCCTACTTCTAGCTGACTCTTCCATAGGCATCTGTGGTGGTGGTCTGCGCCTGACCCAGCCTGGCATTTGCCAAGGGACCGTTTTTTCCGTAAGATAGTGTGACACCGCTGCCAAGGAGAACAAGGCGATGAACCATGCTGTGCACGTTCCTGACCGCATCAGGCGGCTCACCGATCTGGCCGATAATCTGTGGTGGAGCTGGAACCCCCCAGCCCGAAACCTGTTCAAGGTGGTTAGCTATCCGCTGTGGAAGAGCACCCGGCACAACCCGGTACGGATGCTCCAGTTGGTGAGACCGGAGCGCCTGGAAGCTCTGGCCCACGATGCCGATTTCCTGGCCCAATACGATCGCGTGGTGGCGGCCTTTGATGCTGAGCTGCACGATGGCCATCTTTGGTTCAGCGAGCAGCATCCAGAGCTAGCCCGACCGGTGGCCTACTTTTCCGCCGAGTTTGGACTGCACGGTTCGCTGCCTATCTACTCCGGTGGACTTGGCGTGCTGTCGGGCGATCACTGCAAAGAGGTCAGCGATCTGGGACTGCCCTTTGTTGGGGTAGGCTTTATCTATCCCCAGGGTTACTTTCGCCAGCGTATCCCGGCCGATGGCTGGCAGGAAGCCGTCTATGACACGCTAAACTTTGACCAGGTGCCGATCCACCCGGTGTACGACGCCCACGGCAACCGCCTGACCCTTCAGGTCGCGCTGCGCGGCACGCCGGTGCATGTGCAGGTCTGGCAGTTACGCATCGGCCGGGTCAATGCTTACCTGATGGATGCCAACGTGCCCCAGAACGCGCCCTGGGATCGTGACCTGACGGCCCGGCTCTACGGCGGCGACCAGGAAACCCGCATCCGCCAGGAGATGGTTTTGGGCCTGGGCGGTGTCCGGGTGTTGCGAGCGCTGGACGTCCAGCCCAGCGCCTGGCACATGAATGAGGGGCACTCGGCCTTTCTGGTGTTGGAGCGGTTGCGAGAGCTGGTACAGGGGGGGCACACCTTCGACCAGGCGGCAGAGGTGGTGCGGGATACGACCGCTTTTACCACCCATACCCCGGTGCCGGCCGGGCACGATGCCTTTCCCTTCCATCTGATGGACGAGTATTTTGGTCGTTATTGGCAGGAGATGGGCATCAGCCGCGAGCAATTCCTCGGGCTGGGCGAGTACCAGGGTCGTTTCAATATGACGGTCCTGGCCCTGCGCCTGGCAGGGCGGACCAACGGCGTCAGCCAGCTCCACGGCGAGGTTTCGCGCCGGATGTGGCAGCCGGTCTGGCCGCATCGTCCCGTCGAGGAGGTGCCCATCCGCGCCATTACCAACGGCGCTCACGTCCCAAGCTGGATCTCGACCACGCTGAAGGATCTCTTTGCCGAGCATCTGGGCCAGGACTGGGAGCAGCGGCATGACGATCCGGCCCTATGGGAGGACCTGGACCGGATCCCCGATGAGGTCCTGTGGGCGGCGCACCAGCATCTCAAGGCCAAGCTGCTGGCTTTTGTGGATGCTCGCACCCGGTTGCGCTGGCGATCCGGAGAGATGGCAGCCAGCCAGGTCCTCGCTTCAGGCACGCTGCTCGATCCTGAGGCGCTGACCATAGGCTTTGCCCGGCGCTTTGCGACCTACAAGCGGGCGACGCTCATCTTTCGCGACTTGCAGCGCCTGAAACGTATCCTCCACGCCGAGCGCCGGCCGGTGCAGCTCGTCTTTGCCGGCAAGGCCCATCCTGCCGACGGGGGCGGGAAGCAGTTCATCCAGCAGGTCTACCAGTTTGCCCAGGAACCTGAATTTGGCGGGCGCATCGCCTTCCTGGAGGATTATGACCTGCACATGGCCCGCTTCCTGGTGCAGGGGGTGGATGTCTGGCTGAACAATCCCCGCCGGCCCAACGAGGCCAGCGGCACCAGTGGTATGAAGGCAGCCATGAACGGCGTGCCCAACCTGAGCGTCCTCGACGGCTGGTGGCCCGAGTCATACCACCCTGCAGACGGGAGACGGGCGGCTAACGGCTGGGCCTTTGGCGAAGCTCAGTACGACAACTGGGACACCCAGGATGAAATCGATAGCCAGACCCTCTACCGCCTGTTGGAGGAAGAGGTGGTGCCCCTTTACTACGATCGCGACTCGGCAGGCACCCCGCGCGGCTGGGTCAAGATGATGAAGGAAGCCATGCGCACCAGCATCGCCGCCTTCTCCATGCGGCGCATGATCAAAGAGTACGTGGAGGAGATGTACCTGCCGGCTATGCAGCCATAGCACAAGGGTGTGCTGGACTTTGCAACAGCCATAGCGTCCGGTAGGAGGTGTTTTGACGAAACGGATCGGCTGTGCTATACTCGCAGCGTCCATCCAAGCGTAGCCAGCGAGTATCTTTTCAA
>JASFHU010000745.1:0-3267 GCA_050123055.1 Anaerolineae bacterium | reverse complement strand
GCAGGTTTGGACCGGTCGCGCCCCGGGCCAGGGCCCAAATGGACCATGAGCTGGCCGTCATCGAGGGGATGGGGCTGGCTGGCTACTTTCTCGTCGTCTGGGACATTGTCCGCTTTGCCCGCCAGCAGGGCATCCGCTGCCAGGGGCGGGGCTCGGCCGCCAACTCGTTGGTGGCCTACCTGCTGGAGATCACCCAGGTGGACCCGCTGCGCCACAACCTCCTCTTTGAGCGTTTCCTGAGTGGGGATGGGCGCTCTGGGCCTGGTACTATGCCCGATATCGACGTCGACTTTGCTGCCGACCGGCGGGAGGAGGTCGTCCAGTACGTCTATGAGCGCTATGGTAAGGATCACGTGGGCATGGTCTGTAACGTGGTCACCTACCGCGCTCGCTCCGCCCTGCGAGAGGCGGCCAAGGTGCTTGCCTTTCCCGCCGACGTGATCGACCACGCGGCCAAGTCCCTCGATACCCGCTCTGCAGAGGCCGTAGCCGAGGCCATCGAAAGCACCCTGCCCGATGATGTTTCCCTCCCCTGGCAGGTCCTGGCCGATCTCCTCAAAGAGATGGACGGTGTCCCGCGCCATCTCTCCATCCACGTGGGTGGCATGCTCATCACCGCCGCGCCCCTGGTGGAGGTCGTGCCCCTGGAGCGGGCGACGATGCCTGGTCGCGTCGTGGTGCAGTGGGACAAGGATGGGGTCGAGGATGCCGGCTTGATCAAGATCGACCTCCTCTCGCTGCGCACCTTGGGTGCGGTCGAGGAAGCCCGGGCCCACATCCTGGCCTGGCGAGGGCTCGATCTTGAGCCGGCAGACCTGCCCCTGGACGACCCGGCCGTCTATGACCTGTTGCAGCGGGCCGATACGGTCGGTTGTTTCCAGGTGGAGAGCCGCGCCCAGGCGCAGATGCTGCCCAAGCTCCTGCCCCGGCGCTTTGAGGACATTGTCGTCGGCGTGGCCCTGATCCGCCCCGGACCGATCCAGGGGGGCATGGTACACCCCTACCTGCGGCGCCGTCAGGGGCTGGAGCCGGTCGCCTATGCCCACCCGGCGCTGGAGCCTGCGCTGGCTGAGACGCTGGGCGTCATTGTCTTTCAGGAGCAGGTGCTGCGGGTGGCGATGGCGGTGGCCCGATTTTCCCCGGCCGAGGCCGACCACCTGCGCCGGGCCATGAGCCGCAGCCGGTCAAAAGAGGCGATGGCGGCCCTGCGCCAGCGCTTCGTGGAGGGAGCCCGGGCCAACGGTCTGGACGAGGCTGCAGCCGACGAGATCTGGCAGCAGTTGGAGGGTTTTGCCGGCTTTGGCTTCTGCAAATCTCACGCCGCGGCCTTTGCCCTGGTGGCCTACCAGACCCTCTATCTCAAGGCCCACTACCCGGCCGAGTTCTATTGCGCCCTCCTGAACCACCAGCCACTGGGCTTTTATCCACCCGAGGTGCTTGCTGGCGACGCCCGGCGCCACGGCGTGCCCATCTTACAACCTGACGCCAACCGCAGCCAGGCCGCTTGCAGTTTGGAGCAAGCCTGCCCCGAAGGGCAGGTTGCCATACGCCTGGGCTTGGGCTACGTCCGCGGTCTGGGCGAGGCCTGGCAGGAGCGCATCGTCGAGCGGCGGGGGGGCAAGCCCTACAGGGACCTGGTCGATTTCTGCCGCCGCACGCGCCTGCCCCGGGCCGTCGTGGAGAACCTGATCCGGGCCGGGGCGCTGGACGATCTGGGTTCCGCCTCGGTCGGAGACCACTCAGAGGTGGTCCCTGGGGACCTTCGGCGAACACAGCAACAGATGGGCGACGGTCTCCAGACCGAGCCTGGGTCCGCCTCGGTCAGAGACCACTCGGAGGTGGTCCCTGGGGACCTTCGGCGAACGCAAGGGGATAATGACCGAACGCGCCGCGACCTTTTATGGGAGCTTGGCGGCCTGGTCTACCACGAGGAGGGGCTGGACATCGAGGTGCCGGTGGCGCCGGTGGTGCTGCCCGCGCTGGGCCGGGCCGAGCGGCTGGCCTGGGAGTATGAGCTGATGGGCATGGCCCCCGGCGAGCACCTGATGGTCCTCTACCGGGAGGCGCTGCGAGCGGCGGGCGTCCTGAGCAGCGCCCAACTGGCCGGCCGTCGCAACGGGGAGCGGGTGCGCGTGGCGGGCTGGGCCGTGGTCCGCCAGCGCCCGCCGACAGCCAAGGGGCACCTCTTTATCACCCTGGAAGACGAGGAGGGGTTGGCCAACCTGATCGTGCGACCCAGCGTCTATGAGCAGTATCGCGACGTGCTGCGCAACGCGCCGCTGTTATGGATCGAGGGACGCTTGCAGCGAGAGGGGCACGCCATCAGTGTCCTGGTCTACCGGGCGGCGGCGCTGGGCAGCCCCAGGATCTAGGGGGTGCTGCCAGTGCCCTGATACGTTAATCTTGTTCCGAGCGAATGTCCATGCCCTCACGCCCCCCCAGGGCGGCCCTGGGCGCCAAGGGGCGCTGCGAATGCCTGTGTGTGCTAGTCTCGTTCCCAGCGAATGTCCATGCCCTCACGCTCCCCCAGGGCTTGGCGCAGTAGGGCCATCAGGGCCGCGTCGGCACCCTGTTCCTCGAACCAAGCCAGCGAGGCAAGATCGACATAATAGTCTTGATCCTCCGAATCCTCCTCCTCTAGCTGGTCGATCAAAAACTGTAGCTCGGTTGCCGTAACCGTGCCAATCACCTCGCCAGACTCGACGTCGTATACCTTGGCCATTCCTGTCCTCCTGATAGCAGCCTGTGTGATACGGGATTCCTGCGAGTCCCGGCATGGGATTCGTAGGATGTCCCTTTGGCCATTTTACAACTTGTGTGGTCATTCATCAAGGTCTCGCGGCTCCATGACCAGGTGAATCCCTTCCAGGATCTGGCGGACGCGCCTGCGGGAGAGCGTCCCGATCCATTCGTCCAAATCCCTCTTGTCCAAGGTAAAGATCTGTGTCACCATCACCACACTCTGTTTAGGGAGATTCGCCTCCCCTTCCTCTAGCAATACGTTTCCTGGGGACCTGGCACGCCTGAGGTTCGAGGTGAGTGCACATACCACCACGGTGTTGATCCGGCTGCGGTTGAATAGGTTGCTCTGGATCACAACATGCGGGTGCCGATAGCCTGGTTCGGACCCAGCCGGATTGCCCAGATCAATCCAAAACAGATCACCCTGGTTGATCACCAGTCGCCCTCCACCAACTGCCTTTGCTGCCGGCGCCACCCTTCGTACAATGCTTCCTCATCTGGATCAGGTGCATCCTCGTAGACCTC
>JASFHU010000744.1:0-3268 GCA_050123055.1 Anaerolineae bacterium | reverse complement strand
GAAAAGCACTACCGCGAGATGCAGGACGTCGAGTTCACCATCGAACAGGGCAAGCTGTGGATGCTCCAGACCCGCGATGGCAAGCGCACGGCCAAGGCCTACATCAAGATCGCGGTGGATATGGCCAACGAAGGACTTATTAGCCGGGAGGAAGCCGTCCAGCGCGTCACGGCCGAGTACGTGGATACGCTGCTGCACCCCCAGTTCACCGAGGAAGCCAAGGATGCAGCCCGCGCGGCCGACACCTACCTGACCAGCGGCGTGAACGCCTCGCCCGGCGCGGCGGTGGGTATGGCCGCCTTTACCGCCGACCTAGCCGAAGAGTGGGGCGTGGGAGAGGGAAAGGACGTCATCATGGTCCGCCCCGAAACCAAGCCCGACGACGTACATGGCATGATCGCCTCCAAGGGCATCCTCACCAGCCGGGGCGGGGCCACGAGCCACGCCGCCGTGGTCGCCCGCCAGTTCGGCACGCCGGCCGTGGTGGGCTGCGAAGCCATCGAGATCGACCTCGACGGCCGAAAGCTGGAGGTCAATGGCAAGATCGTGAAGGAGGGCGAGTGGCTGTCCATCGATGGCACCGCCGGCGAGGTCTTTGCCGGGCAGATCGCCACCGAAGAGCCCAGCTTTGAGGAACAGACCGAGCTGATCACCCTGTTGGAGTGGGCCGACGCCATCTGCGCCCAGGAAGGCACGCGCGCCTGGCCCGAGGACCATGAAGGGTTCCCCACCAAGGGCCTGCAGGTGTGGACCAATGCCGACTATCCGAAGGACGCCCAGCGCGCCCGCGGCTTTGGGGCCCAGGGCATCGGCCTGTGCCGCACCGAGCACATGTTCTTCGAAGAGGAGCGCCTGCCCATCGTCCAGGCCATGATCCTGGCCAAGACGTCGGAGGAGCGTGTGGCTCACCTGGACAAGCTGCTGCCTTTCCAGCGGGCCGATTTTGAGGGCCTGTTCGAGGCCATGGACGGCCTGCCGGTCATCATCCGCCTCATCGATCCGCCCCTCCACGAGTTCCTGCCCAGCAAGGACGAGCTGTTGACGCAGGTGGTCACCATGCGGGTCAAGGGCGTCGAGGAGATGGAGTTCGACGGCGAGGTCAAAAAGCTGGCCGAGCAGGAGCAAATGCTCCAGGCCGTCGAGGGCATGGAAGAAGCCAACCCCATGATGGGCCTGCGCGGCATCCGCCTGGGCATCACCCTGCCCGAGATCACCCAGATGCAAGTACGGGCCATCTTTGAAGCTGCCTGCAACAAGGCCAATGAGGGCATCGACGTCCACCCGGAGATCATGATTCCGCTGACGGGCCACCACAACGAGCTCAAGATCGCCAACGAGTTGCTTGTCCCTATCGCCAAGGACGTGATGAAAGAGAAGGGGGTTGAGGTCAAGTACAAGTTCGGGACCATGCTTGAAATCCCAAGGGCATGTGTCACCGCGGACCAGGTGGCCGAGTACGCCGAGTTCTTTAGCTACGGCACCAACGACCTGACCCAGATGACGTATGGCTATAGCCGCGACGATGCCGAGCGCGGCTTCCTGCTGCACTACGTCGAGCACGGCGTGCTGCCGAGCAACCCCTTCCAGCAATTGGATTGGGACGGCGTGGGCGCGCTGGTCAAGATGGGCGCCCGCAAGGGCCGCCAGACCCGGCCTGAACTAGAGGTCGGCATCTGCGGCGAACACGGCGGCGACCCCAGCTCCATCGAGTTCTGCCACCTGGTCGGGCTCAATTATGTTAGCTGCTCTCCCTTTCGGGTCCCGGTGGCCCGGCTGGCCGCTGCCCATGCAGCACTGAAGCATCGCAAATAGGCCGGATGCAACCTGGCTGAAGACAAGGCCGGGCGTGGATGGTTGACACCGATCCACGCCCGGCTTTTTTGTCATTTTCAAACTGACACCCATCTACCCCTATTGCTGGCACAGGATCGCGTACAAACCCAGGTTGACTGCGTACGCTGTGGGCGGCGGATCTGGCGATCCGCCGCAAGCGCGGTGGGTCGAGACGCCGACCTGCAGCAACCGTGGTCCCGACCTGGCTCTGTCTCAGGGATCGCCGGCAGGTGTGGTATAATAGCGGACCGACAGGATGCCAGGGCTAGCACAAGTGGGGACAACTGCACCCATGCTTTCTCGCTCAGAGGGGATCGCCAGATTCTGTCCAAATAACATGATCTAACCTAGAATACCAGGGATCTGGCGATCCCTGGCGAGCGATCTCTACCTGGGGATTTGCGTCTTCTGTGTACTGGATTCTGCCGGCACCGAGCACTGAAAAGGGGGAAGAGATGAAGCCAAGAGATGTCGAAGGAATACTGCTCAGCCGCCAGTTGGACGACCTGCTACCCTCGGATGAGGGCTGGATCCTGCCCCACTACGACGGTCTCTCTATCGCCAACATCCCGGCCACGATCGCGGCCCTGATGGACGGCGATCTGCCAGATGCTTTACCCACCCTGCCCAACGACCTATGGGCCGACTGGCGACCTGGCCTGCGTCGCATCGTGCTGGTTGTACTCGACGCGCTGGGATACCGGGCGCTGCAGAGGATGCTAGCTGATGGGGCGGGCCAGGGGTTCCATGACATAGCCCAGGCCGGTCGCATGCTACCCCTCACCTCGGTGTTTCCTTCCACTACCGATGCCGCGCTGGTGAGCCTCCGTACCGGTCGCCCACCTGCCGAACATGGCTGGCTGGCATACACGATGTACCTGCGCGAGTTAGGGATTGCCTCTAACGCCATCCTACTCTGTCCGGTGTGGACCCGCCAGTCGGATCTCCTGCTGGAATGGGGCCTGGATGCGGAGGGCCTGGTCACCGTGCCCGCGCTGGCCGAGCGACTGGCTGCGATGGGCATTCTCACCAGGGCCGTCTATTTTGCCGGCTTTAGGAATACGGGGTTCTCCAAGATGCTCTACCGGGGCGTGGGCGAGAGCCGCGGGCATCGCCACGCCAGCGACCTGTGGGTACACCTGCGCCAGCTCCTGGCCGAAACACGGGGCCAGCCAACCTTTATCACTGCCTACTGGAGCGGGCTGGATACCCTTGCCCACGCCTACGGGCCCGACACCGACTTTTGGGAGGCTGAATTCCGCAGTGTAGGCCATCTGATGGCGAAAGAATTCCTAGCCCAACTACCAGAACAGGACCGCGAGGGCACATTGCTGCTCGTCACGGCGGACCACGGTCAGATCCACATCCCGCAGCAAAAGATCCTCACCGTCAAGGAGAATCCGGCATTGAGCCAGCACCTGATGGTGCCCATCAT
>JASFHU010000743.1:0-3269 GCA_050123055.1 Anaerolineae bacterium | reverse complement strand
GACTCCCTTGAGCTCTAGCTCGAACTCCCGCGGGGTCATGGTCTGCGCACGGCTGATGCCGCGCTGTTGGCTCAGGATCTGGCTCATCTCAAAGTAACAGCGCATGACCGTATCGTTCACGTCGGCGCCGCCCTCCAGGGCGACGAGGGCCTGCCGCGCTTCCTGGGCTAACTGCTCAAGGGGGCTGGCCGGACGGCGGCTGCGGCGCCAGACAAACCAGGCGATCGCGACCAGCACCGCGGCCAGGAGGAGGGCCAGCCCGATGGTCGCCAGGGGTACCGCCCAGGGCGGGATGCTGGCCGAGAATTCGGCCGCGGGCGCGGCGGCGTTGCCGGCAAAGGGCGCCGCGCCAGCCTGCAGTTGGAGTTCCTGAAAGAACCCGGGGTTGGCCCGCATGAGCAGATAGAGGGCCAGGAGCCACATCAGCAGGCCCAGGCTCCGGATCACGCGCTTGCGGGCGTCGGGCGAGACGATGACATAGATAAGAGCAAAGGGAAAGAGCACGATGGCCAGCCCAAAGATGACTATGAAGGCGTAGTTCAACAGCTCGCTGGCCAAGCTCCCGCCAGCGGGCAGGGGCTCATCGCCGGTCGCCTGTCTGCCAAAGGGAAGCGGGCGACCGGGCAGGAGCTCGAGGTTATTCAGACCGGAGGCCAGGAGGATCAAGGCCACGATCGTGAGCCCCGAGAAAAGGAGCATCCAGAGCCTTTGCCGGCTTGTCATCAAAACAATCCTCGCTGGGCTCGGTCCGGAGACCCTCGCCCATCAAGTACAGAGACCCTCGCCCATCAAGTACAGAGACCTTCGCCTATCAAGTGTGGAGATCTGCGCCCATCAAGATCGATAGGAATCGGCCGATAGGAATCGGTGTCAGTATAGCACGAATCAAGGGCCTGTCAAACGGTCATCGTCCGGGCCTCACGGCTCTCTCGAGTGCTCCAGCAGCCAGGTGTACAGGGCCGGGTCGCGGTAGGCGCGGGCATAGGCTTCTCCGTGGCCCGCATCCGGGTAGAGCGTCCATTCGACCTCGCCGCCACAGGCTCCGAGCGTCAGTAGCTGGATCTTGTTCGCCATGGGATCCGAGATCATATCCCTCGCGCCGTGAATGGCCCACACAGGCAGATCACGCATCTTGCATACCACCTCTGCTTCCGGGGCTGTTGCGGTGCGATACCCGCTGCCCGAGACCGACACCATGGCCGCGAACCGGTCCGGGTAGGCGGTGGCCAGCCACCAGGACCCATAGCCGCCCATGCTCAATCCGGTCAGGTAGACCCGGTTGGGATCGACCTGGTAGGTGGCGACGACCTCATCCAGAAGGGCGTTGAGGATGGTCACGGTATCCCCCTCCCACCAGGGGACCCCTGGAAAGGCCTGGGGTGAAACCACCACGAAGGGAAAATCCTGGGGCTGGTCGCCACTGTAGAGCACCTCGGGCAGGCCGTAGCTCATCACAAATTTGGAATCGTTCACGTCGCTGCCGGCGCCGTGCAGGAAAAAGATGAGCGGCCATTGCACCTCCGGATCCTGCCCATAACCCTCCGGCAGCCAGACCAGGTAGTCCATCCCGGGGTGAGATGGGGGCTGCTCCTCGAGCGACTCGGGGATCTCGAACCTGGCCTGCAGGTGCACGCCGGTTTGCGGCGGTGGCGCCTCAGGGGCAGAGCCGCAGGCCACGGCGACTGCCAGAAGGACCACAAGGGCAATGGTACTCTTTCCACGCTTCATCTCTTCAGCCTCCAGGAACCACAGAGCCGCTGCGCGATTGCCGGCCAGGGAATCGCCCAAGTACCATTCCTAGCAGCCTGTCGGAGAAGGGTACGACTCTCGCTTGTAGTGGCCGCCGACCAACGGTCGGACTCAGTCGCCTCTGGACGGCTGAAGCCGTCACTACAAACCCTCTCTAGCAACCTCCTAGGGTTGGAACGGTTCTCCCGCGGCGAGCGGATGCCGTCCCACGTTATCCCAAAAGAGCACGACCTCACAGGCCGAGGCAGCCAGGTTGGCCGCCTCCTTTGTCAGGCCCACCAGGTGAACGACGGCCACAATTTGCCTCTCGGGATGGATCGTTGTGTTGGTGATCTGGGAAGGGTTAATGGGGCTGCCGCTCAGTCCGAACAGCCGCAGGTACAGGGGGGCAGGCTGCTTGACCACATTATCAGAGATCTCGAAGTAGCGCCAATCGGAGTGCGAGTCCTCGGAGCTGAGCACCGGACAGTGGATCAAAAACGAGTAGCGGTGTTGGCCAATCCCCAGGGCTCCGGGCGGGAACTCGTACTCAAAACCCACGGCCCAGCCTCCCTGCTCCGGAAGATTGTCCGGCGGGACGGCCGTCGGCAAGGGTGTCGGGACCTCAGAGGCCGGGCTGCAGGCCGCCAGCAGCAATCCCAACAGACAGAACATCAGCACCGATCTCATCAAGTGAATCCTTCCTTCCAGGCTTGGGAGTTATTAAGGTTCAACTCCCAGAGATCACGCAACCTAGTGCACTGTGGCGCAAGTAGGCCATTGGTTTGTAGTGGCCGCCGACCAACGGTCGGACTCGGTCGCTTGGCTCGCTCAGAAACGACTGAAGTCGTTACTACGAACCAGGGGGCAATTTGCGCCGCCCAACACCAGGGTGCTGCTCAGGGCTGGGCCATTGCCGACTCGTGCGGCACAGCCAGGACACACCGAAAGCCGATGCTATCGTGCGCCTCTGCCGGCTTGAACCAGTTGCGGAAGGTGCAGCGCGCATGGTCCCCGTCCGTATCCCAGGCGCCGCCGCGGATGACGCGTTCTTGCATGTCCGAGGCGAGCCACTCCGGGTTGTCCTCAGAGGGATAGAAGCCATACCAATCCCAAACCCATTCCCAGACATTGCCCACCAGGTCCAATCCGCCACACCAGCTCGCCCCTGCCGCATAGCTGCCCACCGGCGCTGTGTCTGCGTGCCCATCGTCAGCATTCTGGTCGGCGTGTGAAAGCGGACAGTTGGCATCGCAGTAGTTCAACCGCGCGCCTTCCGGCATGTTGCCCCACGGGTAGCGCACAGCCTCTGGCCCGCGGGCGGCATACTCCCACTCCTCCTCGGTGGGAAGGCGCCCCCCGACCCATCTGCAGTAGGCCACCGCCCGGTACCAGTTGACGTGTACAACCGGATAGTCGTCATAGTCAGGGTGGCCATAGTAGGCAGGCCGGGAGTGGGAGACGGTCTCCAGAGGAAGCTTGCAGGCCCCGGCTCGAACACATTCTTGGTACTGCCCGTTGGTGACTTCGGTCTGGTCGAG
>JASFHU010000742.1:0-3272 GCA_050123055.1 Anaerolineae bacterium | reverse complement strand
CCACGTCGGCGCCTCGACGGTAGGTCGTGCGCAGGTGCATGTAGACCATGACCCCCTGCAGCATGGTGTCCACTGTCCACTCCGAGTAGAGACGCAGGTCTTCTGGGTAGTCGGTGAACGTTTTGAAGGGACAACTTGGGTTGAGACAATAGTACCGATAGCCTTCGACCTGACGCCATTCCCTGGTCTTCGGGTCGCGGTACTTCTTGGTCCGAGGCTTGTTCTCCTTGCGGGCGACCAGGCAAGAGCCGCAATGAGGACAACGAACAGTCGCCTCATCCATTTCTTCCCACTGACCAAAGAGGGCGCGCTGCCAGCGATAGACGAAAGGCAAAGGCTTCTTCAAGGGCGTCATGGGGGCGCCCACCGCCTTTTGCAGGGCCTTCATCTCCAATGTCAGTTGCGGAGGCAGGCCTTCTCCGGCTTGCAACCGGGCGATCAACATCTCGTTCAGCTCGAAAAGCCGCTCAACCAATACCTTATCCTTCCATTGAGGACCATCGGCCGTGAAGGTGAAGATCTGGCGCAGCAGATGGCGGACCTCGGCGAAGCCCGTTTCCTGCGCGGCGCGGTAGATGCTTTTCAGGGAGATACTTGCTGGCTTGGCGATGTAACCCTCTGCCAGCAATCGTTCTCGCACTTCATCGGCGCTCAACCAGAAATTGGGCACCCAGATGTCCAGGATGGCCTGGCACAATTCGGGCTTCAGCACCCAACCCACCGTCTCGCCGTTGAGCTTCAGCAATCCGCCTTGGCGCACGTATCGTTGCCAGCGACTAATCAGTTCCTGGTGAGTGCCGAACCATTCGGCCAACCACTCTTGACGCAGGAGAGGCCGCTTGGCCGTACTTTGCGGAGTGCGAATCTGGCGCAGAAGAACGAGCAAGATCCGTTCCTCGAAAAAGTTCTGGGGCTTCCAGGTGAAGATGAACCGGCCTTCCATTTCCAGCCACCAAGTCCCATCTGCCAAAATCCCGCCGCCAGCCCGAGCGCCGTCGGCCACCTTCATACAACCCCCCATCAGGAGCGGACACCCCAACCTATCCAGCGTCCTGGACTCGCCACAGGCATGAAGCGACACCCCCTGACCGAACAAGACAACCAGTGCCAGGCGATAGACCTCATGTACCCCACGTGCCAGCAGGAGATAGGTCCGTTTCTTCAATACATCCGGTCGATACAGGGGCAACAGAAAGAGAACCGCGTCGACCAGCGGCAAACTCAACAACGCCCAACTGAGGAATTGTCGCTGCGGCCAGCCACTCCACAACAACAGGCCAGCTATCAACCCCAGACGGCAAAGCAAGCTCAGGCCCCACCGTCGCAGAAAGCCAAAACGGCGGACCACGATACGGTGGTGGCGGCAGCGAGACCATCGCCTGGTCGACCAGGCGACCAGTTCCTCATGCCACACCTCCTGTGCTTGGCTCAGACTGAAGGGATAGAGCAGCAAACCGACGAGCAAAAGCAAGGACAGGCAACGATAGATGATTCGCTTGTCAAAGTGCAATGTGGTACAATACATGCTGTCGGCTCCTTTGGTCGGTTAGCTATGGACACAGGTATTGTACCTGAGCTCCGCCAAGGAGCCGATTTATATTTTGTGATAGGCGGGACAAGGAGCGGTTTTCCCGCCGGGTGGTTCAAAGAGGTATGACCTCAATGAGCCAGAAATCAATTGTAATCGCTATATATAGGCAAGCTGCGGGGACTACCTCTCACACTCTTGTGTCCCAAGCGTGAAACGCTCTCCCAAGTGGAGGATTTGGGCGTTGACCGGGTGGATGATTTCAGGTCTGTTGGCCACTTGGCCAATGAGGGGGGGGTCGTCACCAGCCATCGGGCAGCGCCCCTGGGAAGGTCTGCGCGATCAAGGTCGCGGCCGCAAAGTGGTCTCTCAATCGCGCACCAGGGTCTCCATTTCGGCCTGCAGGAAGGCTCTCTCGTCCGCATCCGCGGCCAGGGCCAACAGGTCTTTTAACGCTGCGCGGTGCGCCACCTGGAGCGCATCATCCGCCGGCGCCTCGATGTCAGGTTTGACGGCAACACCCTGCCAGTTCTGGCCGGTGATGGGGTTGATGGCCCGGGCGATCGGCAGCATCAGCACAAACGTCCCGTAGAGGGGGTAGAAATCGACCAGGTGGGCCCCGCCGCGCGTCCGGGCCCCGACCACCGTCGCCCGCTGCAGGGCCTGGAGATCGTAGGCCAAGGCATCGGCTGCCGAGTGGGTCTGACCGTCCACCAGGACGTACATCGGGACGTCGGGCATTCGTTGGCCGGGAATCTCGGACAATTTCTGAAATGCCTCAGGTTGGTCCGCGCCCCGGGCATGGATGGCGCTGAGGTGCTGCGGCTCACTGTCGACCAGATAGCTGATCAGCAGTTGTACCATCTCCGGGCTCCCCCCCCGTTGCCGCGCAGGTCAAGGATCAGGGTGCCGGTATTGGCCACAAAGGCCATGGCCCCTGCGGCGACCTCGCCCCCGACCTCTGGAGGAGGCAACTCGCAGATGAGCAGGTAGCCGATGTTCCCGACCAGCCTTGCGGCCCTGGCGAAGCCGAAATTGTGCCGCCGGGCGTGCTCAAAGTGCTGGCGCAAGAGTTCGTCGCTGGCGCGGCCGCCAGTGGCTCGATGTGGATCATAGTCCAGCCGCAGATGGGTGTCGCCAGAGATGGCGTGAAGCTCTTTGCTCAGTGCCTCGGCCAGGTCGGCAAGGGCAAGATCCAAGAAGGCGGCGTCTTCCTCCAGTCTATGGCGCAGGTGGGCGGCGACCCGTTCACCCACCTCGGGGAGAACGTATTTCTGCGCCGCCAAGTCTGCGATCTGTTCCACCAGCTCAGCTTTGGTCTCGCGATCCATGTCGGTCATGCCCGTCCACTCTCAGCTCGTCGCCTGTAGCTGCTGCCTCTCTGACAGGCGTTTCCGCGGTCCCAAGCTCTTTTGCGGCCACAATTGTCTCTGCTGCTGCAATTATCTCTGGGCCTGGTCATCCGAACACAGTGTACCACGCCGGGGGTCCGTGGTCAAACTGGCAAATTCGCTCACTTGGCTGGTCCAGACTGCAACTCCCCAGCCTTGCCCTGCTCCACAGATCGTGGTATGATGTTCGGGCACAACCCTGGGGTTTTCCCAAAGCCCATGGGCCCCAGCCAGACGGCCCAGTTGGACCTTTTAAGGAGTCAGCGCATGGTGGATGAGAATCAGGCAGGATTACCCAGCCCGGTCATCCTCCCCAACGCCGAATCCCGGCTCTTTCCCTCGGCCATCGTCGG
>JASFHU010000741.1:0-3278 GCA_050123055.1 Anaerolineae bacterium | reverse complement strand
TCTGGCCCGCCGAGGTGAGATCAAGGCCCGGCGCAGGCCCTATCGAAAGATGGACGTGACCTGGCTGTGTCCGCCACCATCTGAGAAGCTACCCGAAAAGTGACGGGCGGGTAGGGACGCCATCCCGGCAGCCACAGCCAAGCTGAAGGAGGAAGACAAGTGAAGAGAGCATCCCTCCTTGTGATTCCGTTGCTTCTGCTTGCCCTGCTGGTCGTCGCCGTCACCGCCGAGATTCCCGAGAGAGCCGGATTGCCCACGGGGGTTCAAGCCTGTCTGGACCAGTACATAGCCTCGTCGTTCACCCCGAGCCAGACCAGCATACTGGCGGTGAAGCGCGCTCAAAGACCCTGGAACTTTTCCCAAGCCCTGAGCGACAGGGTCCTCGGCGACACTGTGTACTTTCAGACCGACGACAGTCTCACCTGGACTGGGGAAAGCGGGCCCTCGCCATTGCCCTTCCCGCCCAAGGAGTTATGGTGCGCCATCCTGGCGGGTCAGGACGATGTCAACGGTCAAAGGGGATATTCCATCGTGTTCGTGGGCCTGCACATGGACATGTACAACGGCGATTGGCTCGTCCACGAAACAGGAGAAAATCCGTTCACAGCCGAATCCGAGGCAGCACTCTCCCAGATTGGCTGCCAGATGGAGCTAAACTGAAAGGTCGTCCGAAATCACGGCTGCTGCCCATGACTGAACCACAGGCACTGAAGACGCTCTTTGACTTTGCCCGCGCCCGGCTGACCGATTGGCCGGCGCGCTTTCCCGGCTACCGGGCCATGGGCTATCTATGCAGCTATGTCCCAGCGGAGATCATTCACGCCGCAGGGTATACGCCACTGCGGTTGCGGGGCACCACAGCCCCCCTCCATCAGGTGGACGCCCACCTCCAATCCTTCACCTGCGCCCTTTGCCGCAGTACCCTCGACCAGGTACTTGGCGGGGAGCTCGATTTTCTGGCCGGGACGGTTTTTGCGCACACCTGCGACACCATGCAGGCTCAAGCCGATCTTTGGCGGCTGAACACCGGGGCATCCCAATTTGTGGATACCGTCATGCAGCCAACAAACTTGGGCAGCCTTTCTGCCGCACCCTACCTCATAGCGGAGCTGAATCGGTTTCGCGAGGCGCTGGCTACCTTTGGCGGACAGCCCATCCGCGACAGTGATCTGCGGGCCAGCATTACATTCTACGATGAGATGCGCCGCCAGGTCACTGCTCTTGGGAGCGTGCGGGGCTGCCTCAGCGCCCCAGCCTTCTTTGCCGTGCTAGATGCCGCCCAGGCCATGCCCCCTGAGGAATTCAACCCCCTCCTGGCCGAGTTACTGGCCGAGCTTGAGGACGGTGCATCTAGCCCTGCATCTGCTGGTGGAGCCAGGCGACCGCGCATTTTCCTCGCCGGCGCCGTGCTCGACGAGCCTCGTCTCCTGGATCTGATCGAGGGATTGGGCGCCCATGTCGCGGGCGATGACCTGTGTAGCGGCTCTCGTCACTTCTATGACCAGGTCGGCGCCACAGGGGATCCCATCGCTAACCTGGCCAGCTACTATCTGCGGCGGCCGCCCTGCCCCACCAAATACCATCCCGACCACGATCCTGGCCGCCACCTACTGGACCAGGCTCTACAGGCCAATGCAGATGGTGTGGTCTTTGCCCTGGAAAAGTTCTGTGAGCCCCACGCCTTCGACTATGCCCGCATCCGACCCACCCTGGACGAAGCCGCTGTACCCAGCCTCTTGCTCGAGATGGAGCAGGTCCCGAGCCTGGAAGCCCTGCGTACCCGCCTTCAGGCGTTTATCGAAATGCTCTAGCCTGGCGCAACTTTCCACCCCGCCTCGCGTATAGCATGGGGACAGCCGTACCGGGGGCCGAGTTCTATACATCCGAGGCCAAAATCCGATTTTGCCGGGTGTGCTGCTTGTGCTATACTTGTGCCTATGACCGAAATACCATTAGAAAGACCTTACACACCTGAATACATCGAGGCCCAGCGCAGGGAAGCGGGCTTTTGGCGCGCGCTGTGGCGCATCTTGCAGATCCTCAGCTTGCTGTTGACCGGCCTGTGGTTCCGGTTGGTTGACCGCTGGTCATGGACCTACCGCCGGGGGGAGACTGTCGAGGACCGCCAGCGAAAGCGTGCCCAGTGGCTTTTGGGCCGCCTCATCGCGCTCGGCCCGGCTTTCGTCAAGGTCGGACAGACACTGGGCACCAGGCCCGATCTGCTGCCGTTGCCCTATCTTGAGATCCTGTCCACGCTCTTCGATCGGTTGCCACCCTTCCCTAATGAAACAGCCTTTGCCTTCATCGAAGAAGAGTTGGGCTGGAAGCCCGAGACGCTGTTCGAACAGTTCGACCCCGAGCCCTTTGCCGCGGCCAGCCTGGGACAGGTCTACCACGCCGTCACTTACGAAGGCAGCGAGGTGGCTGTCAAGGTTCAGCGGCCCGACTTGGTACGCACCATCAGTCTGGATCTAGCCCTGGTACGGCGCCTGGCTGCCATTGCCGAACGTTTCCCACGACTGAGCCGTGGACAACCCTGGGTAAGCCTGGTGGACGAGTTCGGCTCCAAACTCTTCGAGGAGTTGGACTACGTCCACGAGGCCCATCTCACCGAGCACTTTGGTACCGATGTCCAGGAGATGCATGGCATCTATGCTCCCCGCGTCTATTGGGAATTCACCAGCCGCCGCGTACTGACCACCGAGTATATTGAGGGCATCAAAGTCACAGAAAAGGAAGATCTGGAGGCAGCCGGCGTGAATATCCGCGGCTTGCTGAGCCAGGGTGTGCGAGCCAACCTCAAGCAACTCTTCGAGCACGGACTATTCCACGCCGATCCCCATCCTGGCAATCTGCTCGTCCTACCTGAGGACGGCACCCTGGTTTTTATCGACTTTGGCATGATGGGCATCGTCAGCGAGGACCAAAAAGAACGCATCGTCGAGATCTTTGTCGACGTCATCAACCAGCGACCCGAAAACCTCAAAGAGAACCTGATTGCCCTTGGTTTCTTGCGCCCCGATGTGCGCTGGGACGAGTTGGTACCCCTGGCCAACGACCTGTTCAAGACCATCTTTGGCAGCGCCGATCACCGCTACAGCTTCCAGGATACGACCAACAGCTTTGCCCCGCTACTATACGAGTACGAGTTCCGCATCCCGGTGAATTTTGCCTACATCACCCGTTCCATTATGACTCTGGAGGGCATCAGCCTTCAGCTCGACCCTGACTTTGACATCTGGGCCGTGTCCGCCCCGTATGCCGCGCGGATGATGCTG
>JASFHU010000740.1:0-3278 GCA_050123055.1 Anaerolineae bacterium | reverse complement strand
GGGGCGGACAAATACCTGGTCGAGGTTGGCCGTCCGACTCCAGGGACGATGGCTGACACAGGCCAGACCTACCAGTTGATCGCGATCCCAGGCCAGCAATAGCCCCCGGTCCTGAGTGCCCACACAATCCAGGCAGGCATCTCCGACCTCCCCATAACGCTCGCTCAGGGCAGCTACGGCTGGCTGATCGCCGATCGTAGCCTGCCGATAGACGATGGCCCGCGCCCGGCGCCAATCGCGCAGTGCCTGAAGGTGGGTGCGAAAGGCAATCTGGTGGTCAGGTGGCATCTCGGATGGGGCAAAGGTCCCCACCTGCTGGGCATCGTCGCCAGCACGGAGCTGACCGCCGATAGCGTGGGCCGAATAGAGGATCAATACTCCGGTCTGGGGCTCTTGGCCAAAGGAATAGACACCCAGCAGGTCGTCGATCTCGATCTCCAGACCGGTTTCCTCCTGCATTTCCCGGACGGCAGCCGCCTCGGCCAATTCGTCGGCCTCGACGTAGCCGGAGGGCAGGCTCCAGTAGCCAGTCTTGGGCGCCACGCCCCGGCGAACGAGCACCACGCGCCCGTCGGTCTCGACCAGCGCGCCAGCGCCCACGACAGGGTTAAAGTAAAAGACAAAGTCGCAGGCCGGGCAGGTAGGGCGCTCCCGGTCGCCGGCAGAACGCCATTCCAATTTGGTTGCGCACTTGGGACAGTATTCAACGTCCATCTGCATACCCACAAGAGAGGTTGGCCCGCTGTCCAACGGGCCAACCCTGGTCACGGAAAGGTTGCGGAATGAAACTGCTTCGGCGGGCGGGTGATCTCTCAGGCGATGAGATAGGCCAACGCGATCAACAGGATCAGCAATGCCAGCGCAGTGATCCCGATCCGTTTCAGATCTGCGAGGACATAGTGATACTCTTCAGCAAAGTTGACTTCCTTTGATGCAGCCGAGGTGGAAAGTGTCGGGCTGGGTCTGGAGATCCGTACAGGTTGCGCGGTGGTTCTGGCCCGGCGGCGGGCTCGGCGTGACTTTTTGGCCATTTTCGGAAATTGACTCCTCTTTCAGTTTCTCTTCACAGTTACTGATTCTGGTTTGGGGCGCAGGACATCACTGCAATTCGGCGACGACGACGATGCGATGGGTATCCACCATGTATGGGTAACAGGAGATCAGCGTCGCTACCGGCTTGGTCGTTGGGGCCAGGACGCTCACCTCGGTGGGCTCGACGATCTGTTTCGCCCGGACGATATAGCGGTAGGGCTGCTGCCCGGAATAGACGACAACCTCGTCTCCCAGTTCCAGGTTGTCCAGGTGGCGAAAGATCTCGCCATAGATATCGTTGTGGGCCGACAGGACCATGTTGCCCCGTTCGCCAGGATCGGCTGTGTTCAGGTGGTGGCCCACACCGAGCTTCAGTTGCTCCCAGGAATCGCCCTCGACGATCAGTGCATCGACGTTGAGGGATGGGATGACGATGCGGGTCGGTGCTTCAGGTCCCGGGGTGGGAATGGGAACGGACAGCGGCGCCTCCCCTTCCACCAGTTCGCGCAGGTGGGTGGGGACACTGCCCGCCTCTTGGGGTGGGGCATGCCCGCCGGGCAACTCTCCCCCAGCCAGGGGCGTGGGGACCGCAGTGGCGATCAGAGGCAACTGGCTTGCCTCGGCGTACTCGTCGTTGAGCGATCTGATGTTCAGCAACGAGGTGACCAGAACGGCCACCAACCCCAACAGGGCGCCTATCTCCAGCACAAGGAGCAGTTTGTCGCGCACGCTTCTCTTGCGCTTGCCGGACGAGCGATTGCGTTCCTTGGCACGCCTCTTTCGGCCCCGGAGTGGCTCCACATCGAAGGCGTGCCGCCGTGAGGGCGCTGGCTCGGGGCCGTCGCCACGCCCATCGACCTCCAGACCCAGGGTGGACAGGTCTTCGTGGGGCAAAGCAGCCTCGGCTGGCAGTCGCCCGATCTCTTGCAAGCGGCGCATGCGCTCGGTGCGTGCCTCTCGTCGCTTGATGATGAGAAGGTGCTCCAGCTCTTCGATTGTCAGCTCATCTACCGTCCGCCGATCAGGCATCGTGTCTAATATCCAGGCGTCGATGGGCAGGTCTCAGACCATCCTCTACAGAGGATTCCCTCGACGTTTTCCACCATTTCTATAGAATTATACCCCACTCCGGCTTCCTCGTCAAGGTTTGCGCTGTAGCCGCTCGCGGACCAGCCGGCCGAGATAGTTGATCTCCTCGATGCGCAGCAGGGAGGCACACGCCAGGTAGGCCAGCACACCAATGGTCCCAGGGATGACGACTGCCAGCAAGCCTCCTACCAGCCCGTCGACACTCACCAGGCGGGTGAGGCCAACCATGGTCAGAGCCGACAGGCCGGTCATCACGCCGCCGGCGAGCAATGCTTTGACTGCCGTCTGGCCCAAGTGCAGGTCGGCCAGGCTGCCAATGCGCCGCCGGGTGAGGATCAGCATCGTCATGGCGTGGCTAAAGTGCTTGGCCGAGTCTGCCAGAACCAGGCCCAACATGCCCAGTTGCCCGATCAGGGCCAGCGCCACGGCGAGATAGACGCCCACGCTCAAGATGCCAACCAGGGCCGGGGTGAGCGTGTCCTGCTGGGCATAGAACGCATAGTTCAGCGGCCAGTCTATGGAGGCAAAGACGAGCCCGAGCAGGTAACAGCGCAGTGCCCAGGCAGTCCAATAGGTATCGTGGGCGGTGAACCTGCCATGTTCAAAGAGGAGGGAAACGATCGGTTCCGCCAGCACCAGCAGGCCCAACGCGGCGGGCACGATAAGGGCCAACACAAGCCGCAGTCCCAGGCCCAGTGTCTGGCGAAATCCCTCACTATCGCCCGCGGCGCTGAGGCGCGACAGCGTGGGCAGCACGGCCAGCGAGATGGCCACGGCCACCATCCCGTGGGGCAATTGAACTAGCGTAGTGGCCCTGTCCATCCAGGCGATGCTGCTCTCGCCAGTGGAGGATGCCAGCCTCTGGTCGATGGCGACCTGGACATTGCTGATGAGCAAGCCCAGAGCGATGGGCATGTACAATACCAGAATGCGGCGCAGGGCCGGGTCCGAAAGGTCCAGCCGGAAGCGAAAGCGCACACCCCGCAGGGCCGGGACCAGGATGAGGAGTTGAAAGAGGGAGCCAAGGAGAACGCCGACCGCCAGACTGTAGGCATCGAGGCGGCCGGCCAGCAACGGGGCGGCGACGATGATCCCCAGGTTAAAGACGGCCGCGCCAAAGGCGGGAAAGGTGAAGCGCTTGAGCGTGTACAGCAAGC
>JASFHU010000739.1:0-3287 GCA_050123055.1 Anaerolineae bacterium | reverse complement strand
ACCAGGAGTCCCAGGACGAAAAAGATGTCGTCTATGGCCGTCCTCAGCCCGTCGCTCCAAAAGCCCAAGCGAAGCAGCGCATAGCGGAGGACAAGCACCATGACCAACCACTGGATCTCCTGTCCGACCGCCTCCACAAATGCATCGTCGAATGCAGACGACGTGTGGCCAACGACCCGTCTGACCACGGCGGAAAACAGCTTGACAGCCAACAGGGCCAGCAGGTAACCAAGGAACGAGATCCCCACCGAGATTATGATATCGACCCAATCCTCGGCTGATAGGCCGAGGAAGGTCTTGCCTGTCAGCCCTGCCGCAGTCGTGACCTCCTCCACCTTGTCGGCGATTGCGTCCGGCGTCGGCGTGGGCACCGGCGTCCGGCTACCAACAGCCGCAGCCACCTCTCCGGCCGACAGTTTTTCACCGGTGTCGACAGGCCCGCCCGTGGCCTCGGGTTCAGCAGTCGCACTCTGGTCTGGATCGACCGTTGCCGCTGAGGCCGCATCTTCCGTTGCGGTTGGGACGGTGGTGGGCGTAGGGATTGGTGTGGCCGTCTCCGAGCCGCAGGCTGACGAGAGCACAGTGAGCAGAATCAAGCTCAGCGCGAAAGCCAGGGGGACAACGGGCTTGCGTCTCATGCGGATGAAACCTCCTGGTCCTCTGCCTGTTGGGCAAGCCATGCCTCAGCAGCGACCAGCGCCTGCCTGAGCGATGCGCCATGCTGTTTCTGCCCCAGGAAGACGTTTTCCTCACCAATTAGGTCCAGGAGATCGGTCCTTTCGAGCTGTTCCAGCACTTTCTCGCTCAGGCCTTCCAGCATCAGCAGGTTGCCTCCCGCTTTGAGGGTGTCGGTGTAGCGCTGGATGGTGCGGATGAACGTGCTGCCGACCTCATCCCGGTCGCGCAGCCGGATGATGACTGCCGACCCCTGGGCCTGCCCCACCTTGGGCAGGTGCTCCTCCAGTTCGGCCACTCCGGCGAAGAACAGGCTGCCGATGGGTTGTAGGACCACGATTTCACCGCTGGTCAGCTCTTCGGGCACTTCTCCCTCGGAGAAGGTGCCATCCTCCCCGGGGACGATGCGCTCGATGCGCACCGCCTCGGCCGAGCGAAAGACATAGAGCAGGAAGTGCAGCACGACGCCCAGGGCGACCGCCACCTGGATGGGGGTGAAGAGGGTGGCCACAAAGGTGATGACCATGATGGCCAGGGGCACCAGGCCGGTGTGCCACACGGTGCGCATGCGGGGCAGGTTGACCATGCCCGCGCCGACCGTCACCAGCAGCCCGGCCAGGGCCGCCAGCGGTATCAGCTCCACGAGCGGCGCAAAGAGCAGAACGACGACCAGGCCGAACAACCCGGTAAAGATGTTGGCCCAGCGTGACTGGGCGCCGCAGCTTCGCACCAGCGCCGTGCCCGACACCGAGCCGCCCACGGGGATGCCGCCGGCCAGGCCGACGGCCATGTTGGCGATGCCCTGCCCCCGAAAGTCGCCCGAGGGGTCGGGGTACTCACCGTCGGGGTTGGGCACGCTCTGGCTGACGCCGGCGGCCTGCACCAGGGCGATGAGGGCAATGGCCAGGGCCGGCAGGACCAGGGAGGGCACCAGCGTCAGGTCGGGCAGGTGGGGAATCGGGATGGTCCGGGGGATCTCGGTGGTGTCACCCACAAGGGCCACCGACTCCAGACCCAGCATGGGTACCAAGACGGTGACCAGAACCAGGGCAATGATGTAGGCGTAGCGGGCCACCGGTGTGCGCTCGGCCACGATAATGGTGACAATGGTAGCCAGGCCGATGAAAAGCGTGGCCAGGTCGATCTGGCCAAAGTGGAGGAAGGTGTCTATCGTCCGAAAGACTTTGTTGCCGGCCTCGCTGTAAAAGTTGGTCAGGTCCCCGACCTGGCCCAGCACCGTCAGCACACCGAGGCCGCTCAAAAAGCCGGTCATGACCGCGTTGGAGACAAAGCGGACCAGGAACCCCAGCTTGAGCAGGCCAAAGACGAGCATGAACAGCCCGACCAGCAGCCCCAGCACGACCAGGTACCCCAGTTGCTCCTCCGAGGTCACACTGGCCAGGGCCTCCCCTGCGGTCAGGGCCGTGGCGCTGGTCGAGTCGACGTTCATGAACACCGAGGCGGTGACAAATGCGGCGACCGTGGTGCCCACGATCATGGAGTAGAGGCCAAAGACGGGGTTGACGCCGGCCAGCACGCCGTTGGCCAACCCCTGGGGCACATTGATCACGGCCATTACCAGGCCGGTAACCGCATCGTTCAGCACTGTCTTTCCAGGAACCTTGAGTCCCATCATCTGTACATCTCCTAGCGCAAGAGTCGCAGGCTACTCTGCCGCCTGCGCGATCGAGGACTGGTCATCGGGCTCTGCCGCATGCGCGACCGCGAACTGCTCCTCCGCCGGTCCCGCCTGTTTCTGCTGTCGTTCCTGGAACCACTGCCGGCCGGCACTGTACAGGATCAGCCCGCCCCCAAGCAGTGCCCAGACCGTGGCAACGTAATAGACGATCTGTTCCTTGCCTGTACGTCCCACGATGAGCAGCGCCCCAAAGAAGATGGTGGCCAGACCGAGCAGCAGGTCGACGAGCGGCCGGCCGCGCCAGGCCCGCCGGCCGTGGCTCAGCAGCCCCGCCGTGTGCAGCACACCGGTCAGCAGAATGATCGCACCCAGCAGGCCCTTCACCCAAACCTCGGCCACCCACTGGCGCGAGAGATCGCGGGTGATGACCAGCAATCCGGCCAGCACGCCAAAGATGGCGACGACCAGCCATAGCCGGTTTCCTCCCTTGCGCGCTTCCCGCCGAATCAGAACGAGACTGGTTGTCAGCCAGAAGAGGCCCATGGCGTTGAATAGCATCTTGTGGGTCTTGTCTGGGACAAAGAGCAAGGACAGGCCCAATGTTAGTAGCAGCAGGGCGCGGATCACCTGGATCCAGAATCCAACACCATGCCCGACGTCGTATTGCGCGTCCAGGGAATCGCTCATGTTGGTCCTCCTTGAACCATCCCTAGTGCTTTGCGGCGGAAATGGTACGCTGGTTGTATACCAATACGCAAAGCACTCTGGCAGTTGGGCGACGAATGTGCGAACTGTGGAGCCATTTATGCCCAACTGCACTAGGTTGCTAGCGCCTGCCTAGCTCCGCCTCGGCCACATAGGCTGCCACCTGCGCTTTGGCCACCGGATCGAGCTCGTCCATCATGGAAACGATCTCTTCTTGTGTGGCTTCGATCTTGGCCTTGCGCTCCTGCCCGGCCTGTGCGACGAAAAA
>JASFHU010000738.1:0-3289 GCA_050123055.1 Anaerolineae bacterium | reverse complement strand
CATCCTTGACTCTGGTAAGATTGTACCGGCTTTCGCGGCTGCACCAGGGTCAGGTAGGAGGACACCATCGACGAAATCATCCGCGGGCTGCTAGAAGCCATCCGCCTGCTCGTGACCCGCGATCCCTATCTGTTCGAGATCATTTTTCTCTCGCTGCAGGTTTCGGGCACAGCGCTGCTGTTCAGCACGGTCATTGGCATCCCACTGGGCGCGGTCATGGGCCTGAGCCGCTTTGCCGGGCGGAGGCTGGTCATCGCCCTGCTCTACACCGGCATGGGCTTTCCGCCGGTGGTTATCGGACTCTTTGTGTACCTGCTGCTATCGCGCAGCGGGCCGTTGGGGCAGCTCAACGCGCCGCTCATCCCGGCCCTGTTCACCCCGGGGGCGATGGTCGTGGCCCAGACCATCATCTCCTTCCCGCTGGTGGCCGGCTTTACGATGGCCGCCGTCATGGGCGTGAACCCCGCCCTGCGCCAGCAGGTCCAGTCCCTGGGCGCGACCCGCTGGCAAGCGACCGTGGCGGTGTTGACGGAGGCCCGGGTGGGCGTGATCGTGGCCGTCATTGCCGGGTTCGGCAGCATCATCTCTGAGGTGGGCGCGGTGATGATGGTCGGCGGCAACATCCAGCACAAGACCCGGGTGCTGACGACGGCCATCGTCCTGGAGACGCGCAAGGGCAACTTTGACCTGGCCATGGCCATCGGCATTGTCCTGCTGGGGCTGGCCTTCCTGACCAACGTGGCCATGCTCCGCGTGCAGGGCAGGACGTTCGACGAATGAGCGACTCGATCCATCACTCGAAGGACTTTATCTATCGCCTGCAGGACGTCAGCAAAGAGTACGCAGGCCGGCGCGTGGTACAGGTACAGAATCTCAAGATCAGGCGCGGCGAGGTCTTTGCCCTGGTGGGTCCCAGCGGTGCGGGCAAGAGCACCCTGTTGCGCATGCTCAACTTTTTGGAGACACCCACCAGCGGGCGCATCCGTTTCCTCGACGTCGAGTTCACTGCCAGCGAGCCGATGCCTTTGCACCATCGCCGCCGGGTGACGACCGTCTTTCAACGCCCTATCCTGCTCAACCGCAGCGTGCAGGCCAACGTCGGCTACGGTCTGAGCCTGCGCGGCCGGCGCAATTCGAGCCGCGAGATCGAGAAAGCCCTGGAGCAGGTCGGCCTTCAGCACCTGGTCCGCCAGCGGGCGCGGACCCTGTCGGGCGGCGAGGCGCAGCGGGTGGCCCTGGCGCGGGCCATCGTGCTCCAACCCGACGTGCTGCTGCTGGACGAGCCGACGGCCAACCTGGACCCCTATAACGTGGGCCTGATCGAAGAGATCGTGACCAATCTCAACCGCGAGCGAGGCACCACCCTGGTGCTGGTGACCCACAACGTCTTTCAAGCCAAGCGGCTGGCCCATCGCGTCGCCCTGATGCTGGACAGCCAGATCGTCGAAGTGGCCGGCGTCGAGGCCTTTTTCGAATCCCCCCACGACCCGCGCACCGCTGCATTCGTGCGCGGCGAGATGGTGTATTGACCAAAGATCCCACAACATCGAGGAGTCAAGGAGGAACGATGTCGAAGAGAAGTTGGATCCTATTGAGTGTTCTCGTACTGCTGGCCAGCATCCTGGTCGGGTGCGGCAGCACACCCGAGCCGGCACAGGCACCTGAGCCTACCGCTCCACCGCCGACCGAGGCCGCCCAACCGGCCGAACCGGCCAAACTCATGTTGGCCACGACCACCAGCACGGAAAACTCGGGACTGCTGGACTATCTACTGCCCTTCTTTGAAAAGGAATATAACGTGACTGTGGAGGTCATCGCTGTGGGCACAGGCCAGGCCCTCCAACTGGGCGAAGATGGCAACGCCGATGTCCTGATGGTCCACGCCCGCGCTAGAGAGGACGCCTTTATGGACGCCGGCCATGGCGTGCGCCGCGAAGACCTGATGTACAATGACTTTGTCATCGTCGGCCCGGAAGCCGATCCGGCCGGCATACAGGGCATGGACGAGGCTCCCAAAGCCCTGTCCATGGTCGCCAAAGCCCAAGCCCCCTTTGTCTCTCGCGGCGACGACTCGGGCACCCACACCAAGGAGAAGGCGATCTGGGCCGAAGCGGACGTCGAGCCAGCGGGCGACTGGTATATCTCTGCCGGGCAGGGCATGGGCGCCGTACTGACCATGGCCGACGAGCAGCAGGCCTACACCCTCAGCGACCGGGCTACCTACCTGGCCCGCACGCTGGAGGGCACCGAGTTGGTCATCCTGGTCGAGGGTGACCCCATCCTGTTCAACCCCTACGGCGTCATGGCCGTCAACCCCGACAAGAACCCGCAGATCAACAACGAGCTGGCCAACCAGTTCATCGACTGGCTGGTCTCTCTGCCTGCCCAGGAAAAGATCGCCCAGTTTGGCGTGGCCGAGTTTGGCGCGCCCCTCTTCACACCCGACTCGGCCGCCTGGCGCGAGGCGCACGGCAGCACCGACTAGCCGGCCGATGATACGGCGCTCAAAAGCACGGGGTAGGCTAGCCAGGAGATGAAATGGGCGGAGGAGACAAGGTAAGAAACTGGACCTGCCGGGCGTCAGGCAAACGCGGGGCATTTGCTCCCGTTCAGGTCCAGTTGCTTGACGGCCCACTTGATCCCGGCTATACTGTGCCGGCGCCGCCAGGCGCCACATCCAAGCAAAGGAAATGAGACCGGTATGAGTCTAAAGCGAGACGAAAGCGGCCGGCTACACATCGAAACGCCGTTGATGGCCGAGTCGCTGATGGACAAGACACTGCTCCGAGACACAGAGACCAAAACTGTCTTTCGCCCGCTGCCCGATCTGAACGTGGTCAAGCTGGGCGGCCAGAGCATCATCGACCGGGGGCGGGGCGCGGTGCTGCCCCTGTTGGACGAGATCGTGGCCGCCCGGGCAGAGAATCCGCTGCTGGTGATGACCGGCGGGGGGACCCGCAGCCGTCACGCCTATGCCATCGCCCTGGACCTGGACATGCCCACCGGCGTGCTGGCCAAGCTGGGCTCCAGCGTGAGCGAGCAGAACGCGCTGATGGTCTCTCTGCTGCTGGCCCCGCATGGCGGGGTCAAGATCGGGCACGACGACGTGGTCAAGATGCCGGCCTACCTATCGATGGGCGTCATCCCGGTGATGCACGCCATGCCGCCCTACAGCCTGTGGGAGGAGCCGGCGGCCGAGGGCCGCATCCCGCCCCACCGCACCGACAGCGGCGCCTTTCTCACCGCCGAGGTGGTCGGGGCCGGACGCTGCATCCTGGTCAAGGACGAG
>JASFHU010000737.1:0-3289 GCA_050123055.1 Anaerolineae bacterium | reverse complement strand
AGGGGTTCTCCGCCAGACCCGATATCACTTCTCGAATACGTTGCAGCATGTTCCGGGGCAGCCGTCGAAACATAGTTTGGGGTTGCCGGTCAATGAGAACGGTCCAGTGCGTTTGGGGCTCACTCATCCAGCAGCCCCTCGGCTATCAACTCCGCCTCCACTTCTTCCCAGGGCGTCGCCCGGCTGGGATCTTGCTGCCACGCTTCGTAGGCTTCAGACAGCCGTCGGGCGTCCCGCATGTCATCGATCTGCTCCTGAAAGACGACATAATCCTCATAAGCGATCACGGCCACTATGGGCTTGCCATACCGCTCGACGACCACATCTACGCTGCCAGCACTAGCCGAGTCTAGTATTTCGCGCCATTGAGTCCTGGCCTTGTTGCTGTCTAGAACCTTGATGGGCACCGATTCCTCCCCTTCTAGATGTTGTAAGATTGTTACGACACTTACAACATTCTACTACATCCTGGCACGTTGTCAAGTCCCCAGTCTTGTGTTGCTCTTCCATAGCTGCCACCCGGCGATGGTGGCGTCCGTAGCCGAGATGATATGCAAGATGCTTTTCGGGGTGGGCATCTATTCGCTCACGGTTACAACCAGCGGCACCCGCATCGCCAGCCGATCAGGGTTGTAGTAATCGTAGGCGACGGAGGGTGGCGTCTGCGCACGCATCGGAAAGCGAGCCCGCAGCCGGTAACTGAAATCCAGGGGCGTCTCGGAGCCAAAGTCCTCCAGGTAGATAATAACCTGCCGGCCCGTCAGCTCGTAGCGGGCGATGAGGCCCATCTCGACCAGCTTGTTCAGGTCCTCGGTTAGTACCGTAAATCCGGGTGGTACCCCCAGGTCGATCAACGCCATCCTGACCACGCCCGGTTGGTTGAGTTGCAGGCCCACGTTCACCGTCACCTCGTCGTTGACGGCCAGCTCTGTGCGGTCGTAGTCCAGATCGATGGTGATCAGTTCCCCGTCTGGAGGCGGGGCTGGCACCTGATCCCAGGGCAGATAGAAGCGAGTCGTGACCTGGTACATGAGGTTGCCGCCCCCTGCCAGGTCGATCTGGACCTCGTTGTTCCCACTGGGCGAGAGGCCACGGTCAAAGGTGACCTGGTGCACCACGTCGGCGTTGGTCTCGTCGATGACGATCTCCTGTGTCAGCTCGTTGTTAAGGCTGACGTACAGGGTGGCCGGTCCCTCGGCCTTGCCCTGCTGCTCGCTGGCCAAGAGCAGCGCCTTCAGGGAGAGGATGGTCGCCTGGGTGGTGCCCCAGGTACCCCAGGAATCCTTGGCCTGGAGGAGATAGGCCAGCGCGCCGCTCACCGCCTCGGGATGGGCCCTGGCGCGCAAAAGGGCGTAGGTCGCCAGGGCGGTCGTTTCCACGCTCCCGCTCTCGCCGGTCGCGCCCATGAACGAGAGATCGCCCATCTGCCAGTAGACGGTGTCGCCGTCCTGGATGCGCGTCTCGTATAGATAGTCGAGCACGGCCCGCGTCGCCGGGTCCTTGGGGTCGTAAGCCGCCAGCGCGTTGGCCGCCAGGGCCAGGCTGTAGGCGTCCTCTTCCTGCATGGCAGCATCGCGGATGTAGGCGATGGCCTGGCCGACTTCTACCGTGTCCTCGAAACCGGCTTCGATCAGCGCCCAGGTGACGTAGGCGGTCGCGCCCAGCGCCCCCTGACCGGCGCGGTAGTCGCGGACCTGCCAGGTGCCGTTGGCTTGTTGTTGCTCCAGGAGCCAGCCTGCGGCACGCTCGATGACGGCCTCGTCCACGGGGTAGACCCTGGCCATGTCGTTGAACTGCATCAACCCGTAGGCGGTGAGGAATTCGTCGGCCGGCGGTCCGCCAAAGAGGCTAAAGCCCCCGCCGGGCGCTTCGAAGGTCAGCAAGCGCTGATAGCCTGTGCCCACGTACTTTTCGGCTGTCATCTGCAACTCTGGGTTCGTTTCGCCGGTTGTCTGCATATAGTCCAGCACCAGGACATTCGGGTACGTCGCCGACGTACTCTGCTCAAATCAGCCGTGGGGCAGCCGAAGGATCTTTTCCAGACCTTCGACTGCCTGGGCCATCACCCCAGGGTAGATCTTGACCTCGACGGACGTGGCCCCGGGCACGGCGGCTGCCGGCACCTCTACCCGGACCTTTTTGCTTTCGCGCAGCCAGTCGCTCTCGGTGTGGTGCATCGCCTTGCCGTCGGGCACGACGTTGACCTCGCGACGGATGGCATCGCTCATCTTTTCGCCCCAGGCGGTCACCTGGAAGCCCTGGCGGCCGAACTTGAGGACACGGATGGGCAGGTAGACGACCTCGATGTCGTTGGCGGCGATGGTGAGTGTTTGCTCGCCCGGGCCTGTCAGTTCGAACCAGTCCTCCGGCTCGATCACAAGTCGCACCTGTTGGGCCCCAGGCAGATAGTTAAAGACGCCGATGGGGATGCTGATCTCGTCGCCCTGGGTCAGCGCGACGGGCAGATCGATGTCCACGAAAAAGTCCTGGAAGACGCGCACGCCCCGTGTGGTGGAGCCGAGCCTGCCGTCCTGAGTCGAGGCCAGGGCCGTCAGCCGCCAGGTGGTGATGCTATCGGCCATGGGGATCTGCAGGGAGACATAGCCCCCCTCGTCGGTGAGCACCTCGGGAGCCCAGTAGAGGGTCTCGGGGAAGTATTGGCGCAGGCGTGGCGGCTCGGCCGCGGCGGTGTCCTGGTTGGCTTCTTTGGCCGCTGCCCACTCCCCCGCCTCGCCGATCTGAGACGGTGCCGCGTCCATAATTCCCCCGATGGGGGCCAATATGTCGGACTCCATCGAGGCGGCGCATCCTGTCAGAATGCTCACCAGGAGCACCAGGAGCAACAGCGTGGGCAGGGCCGACAGGACACCCATCCCTGTGCCCAATTTGCCGAACGGCTGGCGAGCCTGCACCCTGCGTCCCTGGCCGAACAGCATATAGGCCCCAGGGACCAGCAGGTAGGCCAGAAAGACGGCGATGGTCAGGATCTCGGACGGCGTGCCGCCCCGTTCCACGGCCAGGACCAGCAGGATGAGCAGCGCCACCCAGACCAGGCTCAATTGGGCCAGGAATCGGGCCAGCGAATCCCGTCGCGCCCAGGCATAGATGGTAAAGATCAGCAGCGCCAGGCCCAGGAGGACGCCCAGCAGGATCATGACCGCCTGCATGTCGGTCTCGTAGAGAATGATGGTCAATATCAGGAACAGGCAGGCCATAACCCCGCCAGCGATGGCCAAGATGGCCAGGGCTGCGATCATCCGGCCCAGGGCTCTTTGCAGGGTCCCTGCCT
>JASFHU010000736.1:0-3293 GCA_050123055.1 Anaerolineae bacterium | reverse complement strand
GGCTCGCGACGGCTCATCGCCGGTGACCGGGTCATCAACGAGCGGCGCTATGCTATCGAACAGGAGACGATGACCCTCATCGCCACCCAACAGCCGATGGCCAGCGACATGCGCCTGCTGGCGGCTATCCTGGAGATCGTCACCGAGCTGGAGCGTATGGGCGACTATGCCAAGGGGATTGCCCGCATCAACCTGATGATCGGAGAGCAGCCGCTGATCAAGCCGCTGGTCGACCTGCCGGCCATGGCCCTGAAGGCACGGGAAATGCTCCGTGCGGCACTGGCGGCGTTTGTGCAGCGCGATGTGGAGGCCGCCCGGGCCATCCCCCAGGGCGATGACGAGGTGGACGCTCTCTACAACCAGGTGTACCGGGAGCTGATCTCGTATATCCTGGAGGACCCGCACGTCATTGAACAGGCCAACCAGCTCATGTGGGCGGCCCACAATCTGGAGCGGACTGCTGACCGAGTAATCAATCTCTGCGAGCGGGTGGTTTATGCTGTCACCGGCGAGTTGACCGAGTTGGGTACCGATGACAGCGGCATCGAGAGTTTGGGGTAAACGTCCTATGTTGCCTCGCGGAATAAACCGCATATTCCTCGCATCGGCTACGACACCTCCCCCCCGTCCCCTCTCCCGATTCGGGAGAGGGGAAAACGTTCACAAAACGACCAAGGTCGTTTGAGGGAGATTCGAAAGCCGCCAGCCTGACCAAAGATGGAGGGCATCATGATCGGCAAACTGAGAGGGATTCTGCAAGTCATCGAGTACCTGGACCCCACCGGCCAGGAGATTGTCCACCGCGTGCCCGAGGGCGCTTCGGGTGAGATTGTGCTGGGCTCACAGTGCATCGTCCGCGAAAACCAGGTGGCCATCTTTTTCCGAGACGGCCGGGCGCTGGACATGTTGGGGCCGGGCCGTCACACGCTGACCACGCTAAACATCCCCATTTTGATCAACTATCTCAAGATCCCTTTCGGCAGCAAGAGCCCCTTTCGCGCCGAGGTGGTGTTCGTCAATCTCAAGGACTACCTGGACCTGAGCTGGGTGGCGCCCAAGCCGATCCCCTACCGCGACGCCGAGTTCGGCATGGTGCGCTTGGGTAGCCGGGGCAAGTTTGCCTTCCAGGTGGCCCGGCCCCAACTGTTCGTCAACCAGATCGTCGGCACCCAGGGGTTGTACGCCACCGCTGATATCCTTGGCTTTCTGCAGAGCATCCTGCTGAGTCGCTTGACCGACCTGCTGGGCGAGGTGCAGACCAGCCTTCTCGATCTGCCGGCTCACTATGATGAACTGGGCGCCGGACTTCGGGCCAGGTCCTCCGACGATTTTGAGAAGTTGGGGCTGCTTCTGAAGGGCGTCTATCTCACATCGATCAGCATTCCGCCCGAGGTTGAAAAGGCCATCGACGAGCGGGCTAGCATGGGCGCCATCGGCAACATGCAAACCTACATGCAATTCAAGGCAGCGCGGGCGTTGGGTGATGCGGCGCGCATCGGCGCTGGCGAGGGAGGCTCCCTGGCAGGCATGGGCGTGGGTCTGGGCGCTGGCATGGGGCTGGGCGCGGCCATGGCCGGGGCCATTGGTCAAGCTACCGCCCCGGCCCAACAGGAGGGCGCGCCGGTGGGGCCCGCCAGCCAGGGCGCCGGGCTGGTGGAGGGATTCGCTGGTCTGAAGAATCTTGTCGCTCAGCAACTGACTCTTGCCGCTGATGAAAAGCAGGAAGCTGTGGCTGCTCTGGATACCCTGCTGCTGCAGCTCACCTCCTCCACGGCGACCATGGCCGATGTGAAGGTTGCTCGCCAGGCGGTGACGGGACGGTTCCCCTGGCTGGAGAGTCCGGTCGATACACTCCTCAACACACCGGCCGCCTTGCAGATGTTGGGCCAGATTGCGGCGAGGTCGATCTAGGCCATGCCTCCAGCACCACGGATCAACAAGATCATCTTTCTACTCTACTTGCTGCTGACGCTTGGCGTACTGGTGGCCGCGCTTGCCGTGCCCCAGGTACGGGCATTTGCCTACGCACCGCTGCGTGACCTGATCGTGCCACCGCCGGAGCCCATTGTCGTCTCGGTGCTTTATTCTACCGAGAAGGCAGAGTGGATGGCCACGGCGGTCGAGCGATTCCGTGCTACCAACCCCCGGCTGGACGGCCACCCCATTGAGCTGGACCTGAAAAAGATGGGTTCGCGGGAGATGTACCTGGACGTGTTGGACGGTGCCGAGCAGCCCGACCTGATCAGCCCGGCCAGCAGTCTGCAGATCTCCCTCCTGGAAGACCTATCGGCCAGCAAGTTCGGGCGGCCGGTGGTAGACTCTCAGAACACGGAGACCTGCCATCCGGTGCTGGAAACGCCCCTCGTGTTGGTCGCCTGGAAGGAGAGAGCCGACGTGCTGTGGGGTGAAGATCCCAACAGCCACCTGTGGCTGCGGCTGCACGAAGCGGTGACGTCCGAGACCTGGGATAACTACGGCCATCCCGAGTGGGGCTACATCAAGTTCGGCCAGACCGATCCGCTCCGCTCTAACAGCGGCTTCCAAACCCTGGTGCTGATGACCTACAATTACTTTGACAAGGCCAGTGGGCTGAGCGGTGGGGATGTGCTCGACCCCGGCTACCAGGCCTGGTATTCCGACTTTGGCCGCAACGTAGCCAAGTTCGGCGATAGTACCGGCACCTTTATGGAGGAGATCGTGGCCTACGGGCCGAGCCTCTATGACCTGGTGGCCGTTTACGAATCCACGGCCATCGAGCAGGCAGAGAACGCCCTGGGCCGTTACGGCGAGCTGCAGGTCTATTACCCGCCCGTCACCCACCTGAGTGACCACCCCTTCTGCGTGCTCCAGGCCGAGTGGGTCACGCCCCAGGAAGCACGCGCTGCCCAGATGTTTGTAGATTTCTTGACGGGGCCGGAGATGCAGGAAGTGGCACTGTTGCAGCACGGCTTCCGCCCGGTGGACCGGGACATCTCGCTGGACCAGGCCGGCAGCCCCTTCCAGCGCTATGCGGCCAACGGCCTGCGCATTGACTTGCCACCGGAGGTCGAGACGCCTCCGGGCAGTGTATTGAATACGATGCTCGATTTCTGGACGCGAAACGTGGAGCGATAAGCTGAGGGATGGCAATGGAACTGGTGGTCTGGGTGTCTGGTCGTGCGAGCGAGGCCAGCAGCGCGTTACAGGCTCTGAAGAAGAGTGTCAAGCCCGCGGCCCGGAATGCCGCCGTGCTGGTCCGAGAACGGGATGGCCAGGTCTTTGTTGTCGAGACCGGGGACATCGACCTGCGATCG
>JASFHU010000735.1:0-3298 GCA_050123055.1 Anaerolineae bacterium | reverse complement strand
CGGAAAGCTCCATTTGTTCGGTTGTGGCTTGGCCTTCAGGAGCGCCTGGTACACGTCAGGGATGCCCAGCGAGATGCCGGCTGGCTTGCCATCCACCTCTGCGATGTAGATCAGGTCGGGATCGAGGATCGGCTTGAGTTCCTGGCCCAGGTGGTCGATCTCGTGGTCGGTAAAGGGTACAAAGCCCCAGTTTTTTTCCCAGCCCCCATTATAGACCGCCTTGGCGATCTCGACCTCCCTGTCGAATTGGCTCTTGTCAAATCTACGTACCACCAGGTTCTCCCGCTGCCGGACCTGCTCGGCCACGCGCAAGATCTTGCGGGGCAGCCGCTGCACATCCTTGTCGAAAATATCGGTGCGCAGGAGCCAGGCCCACAGGTCCTGTGCCTTCTCGAATCCGGCTCGCTCGATAAGATCCTGGTAGTAGCGCGGATTGTAGGTCATCATCACCACGCGCGGCCTGTCGAATCCATCCACCAGCAGTCCGACCTCTTCATTCTGTGAAGGACTCTCTGGCCCGCGGATCGCCTCCATGCCTCGCTCCCGCAGCCAGCCGGCGGCTGCGTCGAACAGCGCCTCGGCCACGGCATAGTCCTCGATCACCTCAAAAAAACCGAAAAAGCCTACCTTGTCCTCGTGAACCTCGTTGTGTCGGTGGTTGATGTGGGCGCTGATGGTACCGACCACCTCCTCGCCGCGCATGGCCAGGAACAACTGCTGCTCAGCGTGTTCCCAAAAAGGATGCTTCTCGGGATCCAAGAGGGCGAGATGGTCGCCGAATAGGGGAGGGACCCAGTTCGGATCGTCCTCGTATATGGTCCAGGGAAACTTGGCGAATACCTTTCGTTGTTCTTGACTTGTGACCGGCACAATGCGAACGTCCGCTGATGCCATCGCTGACCTCCAAAAGTCGGATCCCCAGCTACCCTGGGCCGCCATCCATTATACCCCATACAGCCCGGAATCGCCAAATCACCATTGCCAGGCTCGAAATGGAATGACCTCAATCCTGGCTTGTGCCGATTTGCACCAACCGCAAAGATCGAGTATAATTAGTGATGCCCCAGGAGAACCATTGCCGGACGCAAGACGGCGGGGCCAATGTGGGAGTTGTAAGCAGACAACCCCCAAGCTTCGTCCGATTGACGGACAAAGCCGTGGATTCAGTCTTTGCCGGCCGGCGCCAAAGGAGGTGAGCAGCAGCCACGACCAGGCGTGTAGCCCACTTCGTCTTGGGCCTAGGTCCACTTTGTGTTGGACTCTAGCCCACTTCGTCTTGGGTCCCTGGCCCATTCTGTTCTGGGCCCTAGGCCCACTTCGTTCTGGGCCGGCGCAAAGCGCGATCTCAGATCACGCAGCCGCCATCAGTTTTGACTTCTATGGAGGCCTTGGGGAGCGGTTTTGGCAATGAGCCCACGCTCACCACCTGTATCTTGGAGCGTGACCGAACAGTTCTGTCTCCATCGCCTCGACCTACTTGCATAGGGAAAGGACACACACAATGGCAAGCATTACCTACGAGCATGTCTGGAAGCGATTCGGCGAGGTCGTCGCCGTGCAGGACCTCGACATCTTTATCGAAGACAAAGAGTTTCTGGTCTTTGTCGGTCCCTCCGGCTGTGGCAAGTCCACCAGCCTGCGCATGTTGGCCGGTCTCGAGGAGATCAGCGAGGGCACCATCATGATCGGTGACCGCGTCGTCAACGACGTGCCGCCCAAGGATCGGAACATCGCAATGGTGTTCCAGAGCTACGCCCTCTATCCCCACATGTCGGTCTATGACAACATGGCCTTCGGTCTCAAGCTGCGCAAGACGCCCAAGGCCGAGATCGAGCGCCGGGTCAAGGAGGCTGCTGGCATTCTGGGCATCGAAAACCTGCTAGATCGTAAACCCAAGCAACTCTCCGGTGGACAGCGACAGCGTGTGGCCCTCGGACGGGCCATCGTCCGCGAGCCTGCCGTATTCCTCATGGACGAGCCGCTCTCCAACTTGGACGCCAAGCTCCGCGTGCAGACGCGCGCCGAGATCTCCAAGCTGCACCAGCGGCTGGAGACCACTTTCATCTACGTGACCCACGACCAGACCGAGGCCATGACCATGGGCAGCCGCATCTGCGTGCTTCGCGATGGGCTCATGATGCAGATCGACTCGCCACAGGACCTGTACGACAGCCCAGACAACGTCTTTGTAGCTGGCTTCATCGGCAGCCCGGCCATGAACTTCTTTGACGTGACCCTGGTCGAGCAAGACGGCAACATCTACATCGATGGTGGGAGCTTCCGGCTCAAGCTTCCGCCTGAAAAACAGGACATCGCCAGGCCCTACGTCGGCAAGCAGGTCATCTTTGGCACCCGGCCTGAGGACATCCACGATCGCGAGTTTGTGCCACCCGGCATCCGCGCCGAGCCGATGACCGCTACGGTGGACGTCACCGAGCTGATGGGCAACGAGATCTTTGTCTACCTGCTCACCGGTCAGAAGCAGTTCATCTCCCGCATGGACCCGCGCACGAGTGCCCAGGTCGGCAACGAGATGGACATCGCTGTCAACATGGACAACATCCACCTCTTTGACCACGACACCGAGGAAGCCATTCGCTAAGCGTTCGTAATGCACAATTGACAATGCACAATTCTCATCCGGCTTTGTGACTTGAGAATTGTGCATTGTGCTTTGTTCATTTCCCAGGCCCGCCAGGTACTTGAGGCGCCATTCTGCCCGCGGTTTTGTCCCTTGGGACCGCACCGAGCCTGGCCGGGCCCATAACCGATACAGGAGAAAGCATGGCAGATTTTGAGTTGATTAAAGCCCTTCGCATTTCGGCCGACACCAAGATCGTCCAGTTGGTCCTGGATGGCGTGGGCGGGCTACCCCGTGACTTGGACGGCAAGACCGAGCTGGAGGCTGCGAGTACTCCCAACCTCGACGCGCTGGCTGCGCGCTCACAGTTGGGGCTGGCCGTACCGGTGCGCCCTGGCGTCACGCCGGGCAGCGGCCCTGCTCACCTGAGCCTTTTTGGCTACGATCCCCTCAAGTACGACGTGGGTCGCGGTGTACTGTCGGCCCTGGGCATCGGCTTTGACCTCCAACCGCAAGATGTAGCCGCACGGGGTAACTTTTGCACCATCGATGCAGACGGCCTCATCATCGACCGCCGTGCAGGCCGCATCCCCACCGAATTCAACCAGAAACTGGTGCCCTTGCTGCGCCAGATCGAGCTGCCCGGCATCCAGGTTTTTGTAGAGACGGTCAAAGAATACCGCCTTGTCCTGGTGCTGCGCCCCACCGGCGGTCAGA
>JASFHU010000734.1:0-3301 GCA_050123055.1 Anaerolineae bacterium | reverse complement strand
GGATGGAGGCCGTGCTGGAATAGATGTCCCTCTGGCTGCCCTTTGCACCCTCACAGGCGTTGAGCAGCACCAGACGCAGCGCCGTGTGGTCTGCCAACAGGCGACCCAGGCGGGTAGCACTCAGGGGATTGCTGCGTCCGGCGCGATCGGCTAGGGCGATAAAGCCCTCATCTGTCCGGGCGTCGAACCCGCCGTGGCCGATGAAGTGGAAGACATGCCACGGACCGCCCCACATGGCCTCCTGCAGATCGCGCCAGGTCTGTCCCGGCAGCCACGCCAGTTCCAGCAAGCCGCGGTCCCGTAGCCCCCGGGTGGCACGTTCCACCCGTTGCTGTTCGCGCTCGACGTCCAGGTCGGGCAAGTCTTGAGGGCTGGCAATCATACCCAGGATGCGTAGCGGCAGGCTGACGGTAAGCGGTCTGATCGGATGGGATAACTCCAGGTAGCGGACGATGGGCGTCTGGCGCGAAAGGCAGACATACTCGGCCTTATCCGGGTCGTATAGGAATTCCCAGGGCAACGCGCTCAGTTCCGGAGGCCGGATGCGGAGCCTCAGCCGGATCCCTTTGTCCTGTCGGGCCGCTTCGCGCAGGCTCATGGCATAGCAGGTCCGCACCCGTCCGCTGATGAGCGCGTCGAACAGGGCCTGGCCAAAATCCTGCACAGCCTGGTCTTCCACCGAAGGGACGCGGCGGTGTTTGCCGCCCGAACGCAGCAGGGCGTTCTGAAGGCTTAGCAGACGATTCTCCAGGGCCAGCTCGTCGAAGGGGAAATGCATGCTCTCGCGCGCTTCACCTACTGGCGAGTCGAGCACGGCGATGGGATAGTCGCGCCCGGTCCCAAGTCCAATCTCCAGGTCAAAGTCAACGTAGCCTGAGCGCCCCGGCCGGGGGCTATCATCTTCCATGGTGCGCCTCACGAGCCTCGCCGTCCTGCCGGACGAACCACATACGCTGTCTGGTGATAAGCTGCCACGATGATGCTAAAAAGTCAGCACATGCCAGCATCATTATACACCCAAGAGGGGCAGAACACAAGCCCTCTGAGGAAAGGGCTTTCGAAGCAGAACTGAAGCCCACCATCAACCCCAAGTTTTTCGCCTCTGAGTCTGCCTGCTGAGTCTTCTCATGAGATAATGGGACATCTCACTCTGGAGGTGTTCCATGAAACACAGAAATCGAGCGACAGACGGCCCCGGTCTGCCCACCGGGGCCGCCCTCTTCCGCCAGGCACAGGCGGGTTGCCGAGACAGCCTGGCGCGATTGATGTCCGTGCACGAGGGATTGGTCCATGCCGTCGTGCGGAAACAAGTCTTGGGCCACCTGCCGTTTGGCGAGGCCCTGCAGGCCGGTCGTATTGGCCTCTGGCGCGCCATTCTGGGCTATGATCCCCTGCGAGGGATAGCCTTCTCCACCTACGCCTGGACCTCCATTATGCATCATGTCTGGAGAGAGGTCAAGCTCGCTGGGCGTGCCCATGCTCGGGCCATGGCCTATCTTCCCTTCGACGAAGCCTGCCCCGCGATGCCGGGAACAGCAGAACCGGCCCAGGTCTGGGAAGCCTCTGCCGTCCACTCAGCCTTCTGGGATCTGGTTACCCGGCTGCCAGAGCGACTGCGAGTCGTCGTCTTGGCCCGCTACGAATTGACCGGGCGGCCACTCGTCTTTTATGCTCAGATTGGCGCCGCGCTGGGCGTCAGCGGCGAGCGGGCCCGCCAACTGCATACCGAAGCCTTGATCTGGCTGCGCCAACCGGCTCACTCCCAGCAGTTGCGTTCTCTTCTGGGCCGTCACACCTTGGCCGATTACGAGGCCGTCGAGGCCGAGACCCAGCGCTGGCTACAGTGGCGAGGAGGGCGACATGGCTAACCGGACGGCCGTCGAAGCCCGTGCCCGAGATGCAGACTTTGTCGACCACTGCAGCCTCTGGGGTCTGCAAGACCGATTGCCTCTTTGCTGGCCTACCCCGCCCGGGGTGCCCCCTTCGCCGAAGCAGCGCTACCGCTCTCATTACGTCTACCAGGGCTGGAACGATTTGCTGGTTCTGACCGCTTGGACGCATCTCTCTGACTTTGACCTGGTGTTACGCCTGGTTGACTTTTCGGGTCTTCGCCCCGTCCTGGCCCAGCGGCTGGGCTGGACCTCGGCTCGAGGCTGGTGTCCCTTTGACCCGGTGTCGATGTTCCTGCTCCAGGCTTGGCAGATCGTCAATCGCTGGAGCCGGGCTGAAACGCTGCGTTATCTGGCCGACCCTCGCTATGCTGACTACGCCGCGCTCTTTGGCTTCGAGGAGGGCGTCTACCCCACCGAGGGCGGCCTGCGCTATTTCCTGACTGCCCTGGGACGCCACTCGGAAGTCGATGGAGGTACTGTTCTCGTCGAACGAGAAGGCGAGGAGCCGGTCGAAGTCGCCATCCAGCACCTCAACCAATTCCTCGTCGGGGCCGTGACCCTCATCCGCGAAGCCGGTCTGCTCAGCCCCCAGGCCTGGAACCAAGCCCAGGTCTGTCCGGACGGCATGCTCCTCCATGCCGCTTCACGCCTGCGCTGTGCCTCGGTGCAAGAGAGTTGCTACCACCCGACCAGTTCCGACCACCCGCGTCCCTGCCCGGCCAAGCAGAAAGAGCGCCAGGGTTGTGATTGTGATACTCCCGCCTGTGTCGAGGCTTGCCACCACGCTACGCCCCGAGATGCGCAAGCCCGTTTTGTCTGGTACACCGGCTCCAATCAACCACCGTCCAGTCCCAATCGGTCCACCGACCCCGCGAAAAAGGACAAGAAGAAAGACGGAGAGCCTTGCTACGGCTATCGTAGTTTACCTTTGCTCTTGGCCGATCCCAACCGTCGCTTCCACCTTCCTTTGCTTGCCGATTTCCTGGCCGCTAACGAGCGGGAAGAGGTGCCAGGCGCGGCCCTCCTTCTGCAACTGCCCCGTTTCTATCCCGACCTGCTTCTGGATGCGGTGGCAGGCGATGCGGGCTTTGGCTATGAGGTGTTCTTGCGCACCGTCTACACCCTCGGCGCCAAACGCGTCGTCGACCTCCGGGCCCACACCACCGACAAAAACAAGGCCCAGTGGCCTGTGCGTGGCTATGACGACCGCGGTCGCCCGGTGTGTCCCTTCGGTTATGCCTTCACCGCCAACGGCTTCGATGCCAGCCGCCAACGATACAAGTGGTTCTGTGCTCAGGCTTGTCTCCACGGCGTCGTGCCTCGGGTCCTCCTGGCTGGGAGCCTCTACCCGCCCCACCAGTGTCCCTACCAAGCCTCTACTCATCCCTACGGCAAAATCCTCAACCTGG
>JASFHU010000733.1:0-3301 GCA_050123055.1 Anaerolineae bacterium | reverse complement strand
GAACTTCCTTGTTCGCCGAAGGCCCCCAGGGCCACCTCTGAGTGGTCTCCGGACCGAGGCGTCCTCGAACTTCCTTGTTCGCCGAAGGCCCCCAGGGCCACCTCTGAGTGGTCTCCGGACCGAGGCGTCCTCGAACTTCCTTGATCGCCGAAGGCCCCCAGGGCCACCTCTGAGTGGTCTCCTGACCGAGGCGTTCTCGAACTTCCTTGATCGCCGAAGGCCCCCAGGGCCACCTCTGAGTGGTCTCTGGACCGAGGCGTCCTCGAACTTCCTTGTTCGCCGAAGGTCTCCTGACCGAGGTGTTCCTGGTCAAACCTTGTCCCCAATCTCACCCTACTGACACGTCGCACAGACCCCCACCAGCTCGAGCAGGTGATCCTCTATCGCATAACCCGTTTCCTGGCTCAGGCGGGTCATAAAGGGCGATAGGTCGCAGCCCTCGAACTCGACCGCCGCGCCGCACCGGCGGCAGACCATGTGGTGGCGGTGGCCGTGATTGGCGGCTGCATACCCGTGGCAGCCATCCTCCGTGTGGATCCGGCGCGCAAAGCCCAGTTCCGACAGCAGGTCCAGCGTGCGATAGACAGTAACCAGTCCGACTGCAGGGTAATGCCTTACCGCGCGCTCGTGAACCTCGGCCGGGCTGGAGTACCTCCCGTCCTCCAGCAGGGCGCGGATCACAGCCCGCCGGGGTTGGGTGATCCGATACCCAGCCCGGCTCAGCTTCTGGACGATCTGTTCTTCAGACAACATGGCCGTAAATGAAAATCCTTTTCAATATGCGTGCCACTAGTATAACGCGACTTGCCCCGCTCGTCAAATCGGATACTCCGCACCATATCCAGGTCGTACCATGCTTCCATGTCCCCGTGCCGCACCACCTCTGCCGATCCCTGCCATCGCCTTCATGCAAGCTAGCCCTCTAGTTGACGTTTGCTCATTTTTTTGCTAAAATGACTTAGGTTGCTGTTTGCTGAAAGAAACCCGGTCTTTCTTGCCTGGAGCTACCATTCATGTGGCTATGGGCATACTTTTGACGTGGAACGTACTCCTTCGATATCGAAAACCTGGTTTCTGATGTAGCCAAGCATAATACAGTAGTTCAGGCTGTGTTACTGGGCTATCCACGGTATTTGACCAGTCGTAGGTAGGGAACCGGCATGCGCAAGATAGCCATCGTTGGATTCAAGGGCGGCATTGGCAAAACCACGACCTGTGTGAGCCTTGGCGCCTCACTGGCGTTGCGTCAAAGACGGGTTCTGCTCATCGACACTGACACTCAGGCCAACCTATCGATCTCCTTGGGCATATCGGAGTACAAAGAATCGTTGACCGAGGTTATCCTGCGCAAAGCCGATGCCAGGGATTGTATCATTAGCGCCCGGGACAATCTTGACCTGCTGCCCGGCGGATTGAAGCTGTTCAAGGCCCAGCAACGGATGGTCTTGGAGCTGTCTCGCGAGGAGATCTTTCGCGAAAGGTTGGGCTCACTGAACGGATACGACTATCAGCTATTGGACTGTGCCCCCTCGGTCTCGCTGCTGACGATCAATGCCATATCCTATGCCGACGAGGTCTTTATCCCTGTTTCCATGGAGATGCTGGCCGTGGCCGGTGCCCGTGAGTTCATGCGCTACCTGCGAGAGGTCAGCCGCATGATGGGGGGAGGGGCAGTCATCCGCCTGATCATCCCCACCTTTTACGATGCGCGTCGCCGCGTGAGCGCCGTTGTGCTGGAAACCCTGGCCAGGGAGTTTGGCTCGCGAGTGACGCACCCCATCCGCGTTGACACCAAGCTGTCAGAGGCGCCAGGTGAAGGGAAGACCATTTTTGAGTACATGCCCCGTGGGCGGGGGGCGACCGATTATCACCGGCTGGCCGACCTGGTTGACGGCCTACCGCCCTTGAGCACCAGCGCCCTACATCTTGACCGTTCGCGCCAGGAAAAGGAGAATGGGGATGACAGAGAGCCCGACGCGCATCATTAGTATTGCCAACCAGAAGGGAGGGGTGGGCAAGACGACCACGGTGGTGAACCTGGGCGTTGCGCTGGCCGAAATGCAGTTCAAGACCCTGGCCGTCGATCTGGATCCCCAGGGTGCGCTGTCGGTGGGGCTGGGTGTGGATGGCTCTGCACTGGAGGAGACCGTCTATACCGCCATTATGAGCAAAGACTTCCCTATAAAGCGGATCATCTATCCCGTCAAACCCTTTCTGGATCTGATCCCCTCCAACATCGAGCTAGCCTCGGCTGAAATGGAACTGATTGCCGAGATCCGCCGCGAGTATATCCTGAAACGTGTCCTCGCGCCGATCCAGGGGTGGTACGATTTCATCCTGGTCGATTGTCCGCCCAGCCTGGGCCTGTTGACCATCAACGCCCTCTGCGCCAGCCAGGAGGTCCTCATCCCTATGCAGTGCGAATACTTTGCCATGCGTGGCATGAGGCTGTTGCTGGATGCCATCGAGTGGATCAATGTGCGCGCCAACAAAGACCTGGAACTGGGCGGCATCGTGGTGACCATGTACTCGACCGGTACCATCCACGCCCGCGAGGTGCTGGATGAGATCCGTGCTGCCTTCGGTGACAAGGTGTTCGACACGGTGGTCTACAAGAGCATCCGCTTTGCCGAGGCATCGGTGGCCAGCCAGGCGATCGTAGAATATGCTTCCAAGCACAAAGGGGCGCAGGCCTATCGGGATCTGGCCACTGCGGTTGTCCGACAGAAAAACCATAGGTAGTCAGAATCTGGTGCTCCAAAAGCAACGCCGGAAGCGTGCCTAAGCCGGGCGCGTTTTTTTGACGCTCAGGCAAAAGCCATCCACGGCCACAACCTCCACCATCTCGTCGACCCCAATCGGCCCATCCGTGGCCCTGGCATCCCACAGCTCTCCGCCAATAAGGACCGTGCCCTCAGGATCCAGGTCGGTGCGCGCCTGGGCCAGCCCGCCGACCAATCCCTCCAGCCCGGTCACAGCGGGCTTCTTCTGTGCCTGGACCACCTTGGCCACAGCAAAGGCAAAGAACAAGCCCGTGACCACGGCCACCGACAACACGGCCGCGAGGGAGATTCTGTAGAGGGGCGAGTTAAAGAGGACCAGCGCCCCGGCGACGAGGGACACGATGCCACCCACCGTCAGCACGCCGTGGGTCGGTGCTTTCAGGTCGACCACGAACAGGACAAAGGCCAGGGCGATGAGGATCAACCCGGTGTAGTTGACCGGTAGAACGCCCAGAGCGTAAAAGGCCAGCAATAGGCAGATGGCACCCACAATGCCGGCCGCATAACCACCCGGGCTG
>JASFHU010000732.1:0-3304 GCA_050123055.1 Anaerolineae bacterium | reverse complement strand
GCTCTCCCTGCTCGGCGGCCAGCCAGATTGCATCCACCATGCCGGCGTGTTCCATGGCCCTGCGCATCCAGGGGTCGGTCGGCGATCGGTAACGGGCGTTCACCCTCTGGTGCAGTTCCATGGCCCTGTCGACGTCTAGCACGGTCCGGTAGGGCTTGATCTCAATCCCCTCTTCGGCCACCAGCCTGTAGTTCCGGCGGACATTATAGCGCTGCTTCTTGTCCAGGTGGGACAGGTAGCTGTCAAAGTCCGGCCAGCAGAGCGCCAGACAGGTTCCAGGATGCAGGTCGGGCACCGTGACGAAAGCGTCCGGCCAGACCGGCCAATCCAATACCTCCCGATCCAGGTAGTCAAAGAGCAGCACAGAGACCCCATACTGATGGACCAGATTCTGCGCATGACGCAAGATGGCCTTCAGCGCATGATCGCGCAATGGGGATGCTGGGAGGACCAGGCCCGAGGTACTGGACAACGGCGACCGGCAGGCCAACAGCGGCCAGCGACTCAAGACCGAGGCCACAAACCCACGCAGCAGGCGGGACGAGATGGGCAGCGTCTCCTGTCTCTTTAGCCAGAAGGTCGCCCGGGCCACCGGTTCTCCGGCTGAGGACAGGATGAGATAGATGGGCAGGTCCTCTGCCAGCACCACCTCCCCAAACCGGTACCATTGGTAGCTGGCAAAGGGCACTCCCCCACTCAGGCCATCCCACGCCTCCTGGCCCACCTCCTGGACACTGTGGACGACCCGTACGTCAAAGCTCATGATGAGGTCTCGATCAACACGCCATCATAATCGGGCATGATGCTTTCGACTTCACGCACATCCCGGATGAGATATCCCAGCAAGGGCAGTATGATACCCACCACGCCGGCGATGCTGATCATGAGTGCCATGCCTGCCCCAGGCCCCGCGCCAAACAGCTGGCCGAACGTCCCGGCCAGCTCACCGCCGGGCATCATGGCTGGCTCAAAAACATTGTCGGCCAAAGGTCCCGCCAGAAGCATGGCGATGGGGATGGTGATCTGTGAAAGAAGCAACTGTGTGGCGAACACCCTGCCCTGCACGTCGGGCGCGACCTTTGACTGCCAGATAGCCCGATCGGAGCCGTTGACGATGGGCTCAAAGAAAGCATAGATGAAAGCGGCCAGCATCCACAGTACGAGACCGCGCCCCAGCCCCATCAGCAGGAGGCCCAAGCTGGACAAGGCCCAGCCGATGAGCACGCCATGGATGCGGCGTTTTGTGCCCCCCCACACAGTCAGCACCGCACCTCCAATCACGCCGCCGAGGGCGCCGGCTGACTGGACGCTGCCCAAGACAAGCTCATTGCCACCGCTGCGCGCCAAGAGCATGGGCGCGAACAGGACAAAGCCGCCATAATCCACCAGGTTGCCCAGGGCAAAGAGCACCTGCAGAGCCAAAAAGCTTGGCCGCTCCCAGATGTACCAGAAGCCGAACAGAGATTCCTTCCAGATACTTCCCCGTGCACTCAGCCCGACCTCACTCTTTGGCGGCTGTGGGATCGAAACCAGGAGCAGGGCAGCGATGGCAAAGACAAAGGTGACCACATCGATGAGCATGATGCCCGTAAGGCCGATCCTGCCCAGAAGGATGCCGGCCAGCATCGGAGCCAGGACGCTGGAAGCTGCCCAGGCCGTCTCGAGCATCCCGCTGGCACGGGCATACTGCTCCTTGGGCACCATCATGGTGATGGCGGCAGCATAGGCTGGATACTCAAAGGCCTGAAACGAACCAGCAAAGAGCCCGATCACGTACAGATGCCAGAGCTGCAAGCTTCCGGACCCATGCAGCAGCAGGACGAGCAACGTGGCCAGTCCCGCCGCCAGGTCACTGAGGATCAGGACCAGTTTGCGGTTCCACCGGTCGACCAGGGCTCCGGCTACCGGGCTGAGCAGAATTGCCGGTCCAAAAGCGAAGAGGCTGAGCAGGGTCAGCGCTGTGGCCCTTTCGGTCAGCTCGTAGGCCCACAGCGTCAGGGCAAACCAGGTCATAGCGCTGCCAAGCAGCGATACAACCTGGCCCAGCCAAACCAGGACAAAGCCTCTGAAGCTCGGTGGCGAGCTGTGCATGTGGATACTCGATTATGTGGTTCTATGCCAACGCTACGTGGTCGCCGACTCGTGCTGATTGAGCCATTCGTCTATGGCCACCGAGCTGACCCGCCACCCACGGCCAACCTTGTGTGCTGGCAGATCTCCCTGCCTGATCCAGCGGCGCACGGTGTAAACCGAAACCCGGAGGAGCTCCGAGACTTCGCGGGGGGTAAAGAACGACTGCTGCTCCGTTGCACTCGACCAAGCTGCCATGTCATACCTCCATCAGAGTCATCGAGACGACAGCACTTGAGCGAGCATAGTATAGCACAAAGTAGCAATTCCCTCTATAGGAACTTTGTACTAAGAATCTAGCCGGAAACCCGCTCGGAACCCCCCGTTTCCAAACGGGCGCCTCCCTCGAGGCTTCGTCATGAGGCCCTCGGCTGAGCTCGGCCGAAGCCGAACGAACGAGGGCTAGCAGCTTGTCGGAGAGAACGCGCTTCCAGACTCCGGAAGTCTTGATCTGGAGATCCCGAGCACATGAAACACCTGAAAGTGACCGAAAATTGCAGAGACTCGAGTGCTGAAAAGACTTCCAAAGTCTTCCCCGACAGCCTGCTAGAGCTCATTCAGTTCGGTACCAGTTGAAACAACGGGGAAAAATAAGGAAACGACCCTGATCAAGATTCGGATATGGGCTGCTTCAGGCTCTCGAACTGAGCCGTGAGTTCCAGCCTTCGCTCCTCAGCCGCCTGACGTCCTTCGGCCAGAATGTCGTCTACACGGTCCTTGATCTTCTGGCGCACCTCGGCGCCGCTCTGGGGTGCGAACAGCAACACCAGACCAGCCGCCAGGGCCGCACCAAGCAGCATTCCAGCCATAACACGCACTACTCTGTTCATGCTCTCATCTCCTCCCTTTGTTGTGTGTTTTCGCTTGACCCTTCACGTTCTCGGAGGAACCGATCGAATCACGGACACGGCGCGAAAGGGCGCCAAAGAACTCGGTATAGATCACATCTAATGTTCGCGGGCGTGGCAGATCCACCACCACCTCCGCCTGGATGCGCCCCGGCCGGGGTGACATGACCAACACCCGATCGGCCAGAAAAACCGACTCCTGCAGATCGTGTGTCACCATCACTGCCGTAACCCGCTGCGCCCGCCAGACGCGCAACAGTTCCAGGTTCATCTGCTCGCGGCTCATGGCGTCGAGCGACCCGAACGGTTCATCCAGCAACAGAACC
>JASFHU010000731.1:0-3305 GCA_050123055.1 Anaerolineae bacterium | reverse complement strand
CCTGTTCCACGGCACGAACGCCGGGATGATCGTGCTCACTACCCTTTTGTACATCACAATTTTTCTCTTCTTTGGATCCTTTATGGCTGTGTTCGGTCAGCTCGAAAGCGCCAGAAACGAGGCTGAGGTGGCCCGCCAGGAAAGCGAGCAGCTCCTGGCAGAGCTGCAGGTCGCCCACCAGCAGTTGCAGGCCTACACGGGTCAGGCAGAGGAACTGGCCGTGATCGCCGAGCGCAACCGGCTGGCCCGCAATCTACACGACTCGGTGAGCCAGACGGTCTTTAGCATGACGCTGACGGCCGAGGCAGCCCGTATCCTCTTCGACCGCGATAAGACCAGGGCCGCATCGGAGCTGGACAAGCTGCAGGCGCTGGCCAAATCCGCCCTGGCCGAGATGCGGTCGCTGGTGTTCGAGCTGCGGCCAACGGCCGTGACCGAACAGGGCCTGATCCCGGCCCTGCGGCACCACATCGTTACCCTGGAAAGGCAGCACGGCCTGGTCGTAGCGCTCCAGGTCGATGGGAAACCTCACCTGACCGACCTGGAGGCCCAGAGGCTGTTCCGTGTGATCCAGGAGGCGCTCAATAACGTGGTCAAGCACGCCCGGACCGACAGGGCAAGCGTGATCCTGCAGTTTGACGACGGGCGCGTGCTGGCCCAGATCGAGGATGAGGGCCAGGGATTCACACCGGAAGCGGTACGGGCTCAGGAGCAGGGGATCGGTTTGTCCACCATGCGGGAGCGTGTCGAGATGCTGGGCGGGACCTTGACCGTTGACTCAAGCCCCGGAGCAGGCACGCGGGTGAGGGTACAGTTGGCGTCAGGGAGTGGGGAGGCTAGCGATGACCAAGATTAGGGTGCTCATCGTAGATGATCATGGCGTCGTGCGCCAGGGACTGCGGACCTATCTGGAGCTGTTGGATGACATCGAGGTGATAGGCGAGGCCGGTAACGGCCTCGAGGCCCTGGCCCAGGTGCGCCAACACCAGCCCGACGTGGTACTCATGGACCTGGTGATGCCCGAGATGGATGGGATCGAGGCCACCCGCCAGGTATGCGCCACCAGCCCGAGCACCAGGGTCATTGTGCTCACCAGCTTTGCCGACGATGAGAAGGTTTTCCCCGCTATCAAAGCTGGAGCCACAGGCTATCTGCTCAAGGACGTTTCGCCGGCTGACCTGGCCGACGCCATACGGGCTGTGCAGGCCGGGGAGACTCATCTCCATCCGGATATCACAAAGAAGTTAGTGGCGCAACTTGCCAGCCCCAAACCTGATCGAGAGCCGGTTCCCGATGACCTCACGCCCCGCGAGCTAGAGGTCCTGCGCCTCATTGCCCAGGGGATGAGCAATCGCCAGATAGCGCTGGCGCTGAGCATCAGCGAAAAGACGGTCAAGACCCACGTGAGCCACATCCTCAGCAAACTGCACCTGGCCGACCGTACCCAGGCGGCCATCTATGCCCACAGGCATGGAGTCACAGCGGAATAGGTCTGCTGTAGGTACCATGCGAAAGCGCTGAATCGGTTCCGAAACGGCTGAAGCCGTTACTACGAACGCCCAGACGCACTGCCGTGTGGTAGCTTCAGGTTGCGTCTACATCGCTGGTCGTAGGACTCCGGACCCTGTTCCTCCGCCTCAAGACCGACGGCAGAGATTGGTCGATCTGATGAGTGGTGAACACATCCCTTGCCCGATGTGCACCGTGCCTCCATGTGCTATGATGGGACATATGGCGACAGCAAGCGGTGACGAAGTGGTACCATAGAACCCAGGGAAAAGCGATGACCGAGATCAATCTGCTGATCGTTGATGATCTGGAGCACGTAAGGCAGGGCCTGCGCACCATCCTCGAGTTGGCCGGTGGCTTGGTGGTCGTCGGTGAGGCCTGCAATGGCCTCGAAGCCATCCAACAGGTCGATCAACTCCGGCCGGATGTGGTGCTCATGGATCTGGCCATGCCCCAGATCGACGGGCTGGAGGCTACAGAACGCATCAAGGCCCAACATCCGGGTATAGGCGTGGTGATGATGACCATCCACGATAGCGAGGAAGCACGGGAGCAGGCGACAAAGGCGGGCGTGGATGCCTTCCTGGCCAAGGGAACAGACACCGAGATCCTGATCCAGACCATCCAAGAGGTTGGACCCAAGGCTCAGCACATGGAGTCGAGGTAAAGGAGACCCAGCATTAGGCTGAAGAAGAAGACCGCCGAGGCACAAGTCCTGAAAGGAGGTGTTCACGCTAATTGACCCGTGGGAAAGAGGCAAACGAGATCAGTTTGGGAAGCAAGGAGGGGAGATGGAAACGCAGAATCGAAACGTGTGGATCATTGTGGCAGTAATCGTGGTGGGCTTGTGTTGCTGTGCGTTGGCGCTTGCTGTGGCGGCGGTGGGCTGGTTCACAATCCAGCCGCTTGACTGGACTGGGGCGACCAGTCTCCGGAGCGAGCGCAGCGAGGAGGCATTTGTCGTAGGCGAAACGCCCAGCCTCAAGATCGACAACTTTGCCGGCAATGTGACCGTCCGCGCCGGTGAGCGCGGCGTCATCCGAGTCGTCGCTACCAAGAAGGCACCGAGCATTGGCGACCTGGGCCGGATCGAGATCCAAACAGACGAGCAGAACGGCGGTTTGCAAATCAGAACCAGCAGGCCGTCTGGCTTTATGAATGCCGCGGTGGAGTTGGAGATCACCGCACCGACTGGCACCCGCCTTGACGCGGATACCGGTGCGGGGAATGTGGACGTTGATGGCCTCACCGGCGCGATCGATGCCCGCAGCGGCGCGGGCAATGTGGACGTCCACGGTGCCGCCGGTACCGCGCGCCTGGACACCGGCGCGGGGAACATTGGCTACCAGGGCACACCACAGGGCGAGTGCCGCTTCGAGACTGGTGCTGGCAATATCAGGCTGACACTGCCCGCCGACCTGAATGTCCAAGTCGATCTGAACACTGGGTTGGGCAACATTGACGTGGACTATGTCGTGGACGGCCGGGTCACCAGGACGGAGGTCAATGGCGTCATTGGCGACGGGAGCCAGGGATCGATCTATGCCCAATCGGGGACAGGCAATATCGACCTGATCCGCCGCTGAAATTGCAGGGCCGGCCCCGCCACGAGTACTCGCGGTGGCATCCCCTGCTCATGGGCGAGTGGGGGATGGCTCCTCGAGGGAGAGCATCATGGCAATCGAAAAAGCTGTTGACCAAAAAGCGCCGTCAAAGCCCCGGCTGTTCTACATCGACAACCTGCGTATCCTGCTCACCGTCCTGGTGATCCTGCACCACCTGGCCATCGGCTATGG
>JASFHU010000730.1:0-3306 GCA_050123055.1 Anaerolineae bacterium | reverse complement strand
TTGCCAAGGCTCTTGCCCACCCAGGTTACCGTGCCCGTGGCGCCCGCTGAAGGAACGCTGGTCGAGTTCCCGCTGGTTACCTCGCTGCCGGACGCCGTGGAATCGACCATCACCATGCAGGCCGGAAGCACGTCAGTAATCTGTGACACGACGAGGGGAACCAGCGCCGTGTTGGAGAGAACGACGCTGTATTTGACGATCCCAGCGCCATAGCCACCATCCGAGGTCGGAGTTTCAAGATAGGTTGGATCGACGGACTTGCTGATGTCAATTTCCTCGGTGGCCGCCGGGACGATCTGGGAAGCGGCGAATCCGGTATACTTGTACTTGTTCCCGCTCTTGGCGGCAGCCCAGGGGTGAAGCGTCTCCTCGGCATTCACACATAGGACCTCCCAAGTGTAGGTCACCGAGATGGTGCCGCCTCCCCCGGCCACGTCGGCGTCAGGGAAGTGCAGCCGGTCCTTTTGTCCGATGAGTGCGGTATCCACAGTCCCTGTGACGGCCGTGATCTCGGAACCCACCAGACGGAGACAGGCATCGTCGAACCCTGCCTCGCCTCCTGGCTGGAAAAAGAGGTCGGTGTTGTTGCCAAATTCGTACTCGACCGTCTGCGTCAAAAGCTGTCCCACATAGACGCCAGGCCCCAGGACGGAAGTCAACGCGATCCCTGCCGCGCTCGCGGTGAGCAGTTCATCGGTTACAACCGCCCCGTTGTAAACGGCGTCGGCCAGTTCATTCGAAGCAACCGTGAGCGTATAGTCGGCCGTGTACCCATCGTAGGGTGTACCGCCCCCAGCGGGATTGTTACACACTTCCGAATAGTCTACATAGTAGTAGACCGGCTCCTGCGAACCGGCCGCGATCGTGCTAAAGGTGCGGGTGAGGTCACTTGGCGTGACAAAGAAGGACGCGTTGGTACCGGTGAAACCGGCGAACGTGACCACCACGTCGGTCAGGTCCTCGTCCCCAGTGTTCTTAATCACAAAGGAGAGCCACGCACCCCGCGGCCCTTCGGCGCTACACTTGTTCGCATCGACCCAGAGGATTTCCTGTGAGGTGAGCTCGATCTCGATGTTGGCTGCCGCATAGACGGAAAGCACTCCCAGCGGCAGCATGCCAACGACCAGGGCCAGAACCAGCAGCATTCGCCCCACTTGTGCGAGGGCGAGCCTGCCAATTCCGGCCCTTCCAGTAGTATCACTTTTTTGCACATTCATGTTTTCGTTTCTCCTTCGATTCATGCGAGAATCCTGATCAGTAGTCAGTTTGCTTGAGCCCTGGTGGGCCTAGGGAAAGTCCCGGATCTCGGCCAGGAGTTCTTGTTCAGCCGAGGGTTCAGGTGGGCCGGCAAGCAGTTCCTCCTTCTTATGCAGCCATTTGTGGCTGCGGATGACGAGGAACAACAAAAAGCGGATGAAAAGAAAGCTTACGATCGATTGTCATATAGGTCCCATTATGGCTGATGGCCTCGCCCACCTAGCATAGAGATGTTGACAGAGTCAACGCCTCCTAGCTACTTCTTGCCCAAGAGGCCGCCCAGTCCCTTGGCCATGCCTCCCAGGTCGGCGTCGCTGGTGCTGCCCAACAGGCTGTCGATCTGGCCCCCAACGGGCGCCGGCAGCTTGTCCTTCAGGTAGCCAATCACAACCTCCACGGCCTGCTTTGCCATGTCCTCTGAGATTCCTACCTTGTCAGACACCAGCTTGACCAATTCGTCCATACCTATCACCTCCCTTCTACTATTCTGCTCTTCGATCCGGCTCACGACACGGTCTCGGGGGACACCCCCATTGTATGCGCCCAAGATTACGATTCATCTTGCGATAACCGTGAAACTTTGCCTGCATGAGCCATGGTAGGCCTGCGGCTCTGTCCCGCAGAAATATCTCAAGGTCGTCTCAAACGAGCGAGATCCGACATCATGATGGCCACACCTGATGATGAAAGAAAAACTGGCACAAATAGCCAGGTAACACAAGAATGCAACGACCGTCGCCCTTCCAGGAGCATCGGTCTTGTTCTTGAGAGTATTCTGTTGGGCAGACTCAAAATCCCTCATGAACGTCTCCGCAGTCAAAGATCGTGAATAGGCGTGGCAAAGCCACGCCAACGTGGAGGCACCATCTCGACTGCTCTAATATTCTACCATATGATTCTTAAAACACTACAAATGAATTCTAAAAAGTTTCTTAAAACCGGCTGGCGTAGGGTTGTAGCCTGGCCCACTATGGGGGATTCTCGTTGATTCAGGCCAAGGAACCAGGCAGCATAGCAACGATCGCGGGCCGGGCGCTATGCGTAGACGAACAGCTAGCAGAGTAGACGGTGAGGATACAAACGATCAACGGCAATCGAGCGACAACCGGCCGCGCGATCAGGGTACGCGGGTGGCATGGCCTTTGAAGCAGTAGCCTACGCCGCGCTCGGTGGTGATATACTTCGGGGAACGCGAGTCCGTTTCGAGCACACGACGCAGTCGCGAGATGTACACGTGCACGTACTGAGTGCAGTCCCGGTACTCCCAACCCCAGATCTTTTCCAGGATCTGATCGTAGGTAAGCACCCGTCCCTTGTTCTGGACCAGCAACTCGAGCAAGCGGAAATCCGTAGCCGTCAGATCGACGGGCCTTCCCTTCACGAGCACCTGGCGCTCGGCCAGGTTGATCGTCAGATACCCGTCATCGTAAACTGCCGGCCGGCCATTCGCGGGCGCCGGCCCTGCATAGCGCAGCGCCGCCTGGGCCTTCATCAACAGGACTCGTACACTGAATGGCTTTGTCACAAAGTCGTACGCGCCAAGCTCCAACCCACGGACGACCTCCTCCGTGCCCGTCAAGCCGCTTAGAAAGATGATCGGCACCTCGCCAAACGGTTTCAGAAGGGCCGCGGTATCCCACCCAGTCAGACCCGGCATGATCACGTCCAGCACCACCAGGTCTGGCTGGTGCAGATGAAACTCCCGCAGCGCTTCATTTCCGTTTGCAGCGGAATACACCTCGGCGCCGGCTCTGGAGAATTCCCTTGCCAACAAGTTTCGCGTATCCAGGTCGTCGTCGACAACCAATACTCTCTTGCCCTGTAGAGAAAGCATCGACCTCCTACTAGTTTACTCTCTGCCAAAGGCCCCCGGGTCGGCCATGTCATCGGCAGATGCGCCCTCCAGCACCCGGACCTGCTTCCATTTTTTAGACCATTTTAGACTATGAACCTTACAATCCTCATTACAGCGGCCTTTCCAGGCGCCCGCTACACCCGACAGCGGCCCAAGGAAACACCTGGCTGCGAATGCCAGATGCCAAATCCATA
>JASFHU010000729.1:0-3309 GCA_050123055.1 Anaerolineae bacterium | reverse complement strand
GGTGATCACGGCCGCGACCAGGGCCAGGATGAACCCCCAGCCCACGGTTACAGGGTGGTCCAGGAAACGGGGCAAGTAGGCGCTGGCAGCGATATCTTGCGTGCGGCAGGTTCCCTGTACGGCCTCTAAGGGCCCGCAGAGCAGCCATTCGCTGGCCCGATAGACGACATAGTTGAGCATGATGGTGGTGATCACCTCGTGAGCGCCTGTCCGTGCCTTGAGGAAACCGGCGATGCCCGCCCAGAGCCCTCCGGCTACGGCACCGGACACGATAGCCAGGGGCAAGTGGATCACCATTGGCAGGCCATTGAACGAAAAGCCGACGATGACTGCCACCATCCAGCCGACACCAATCTGGCCCTCAGCGCCGATATTGAACAGGCCGGCGCGGAACCCCAAGGCCACGGCCAGTCCGGCAAAGATGTAGGGCACCGACTGCACCAGGCTGTCGCTCGGGCCACGCAGGGCACTCAGCAACGGACCAAGTCCGTCTCCACTCAGCGCCGAGGCCAGGCCTTGCAGGATCTTGACCGGGTTGCCCAACGCACCTTCATATAAGGCGCCGTAGGCCCGAGCCAGGTTGGCAAGCCCGGTCAAGAGAGCTTCCACAATGCTCCCTTCGCTCAAGGCCCCATAGACTGCCTGATCGGTGAAGATCAGCACCAGGCCGCCGATGGTCAGGGCCGTGATGACCGACAGGGCAGGGACAAGCAGCCCCCTAAGGCGGGTAGACAACCACTCTTTCATCCACGGCCAGCCGCCGCTCCGTGTCGAGATCAGCGCCAAGATAGCCAGGCCCAGCAGTAGAGTGATGGGCCACAAGCCCAGTGCCAGAAGCAGGATCAGGATCAGCCACTTGCTAAAGAGGGCCACGACAACGATCAGGGCTACCAGAAGGAGCGCCCGGAGCCATAGTGGCTGCGCGCCAAGCCGTTGAACTGGGCTGGATTCGTTTCTCTGTTCAGTCAACGGTCATGCCCCCTTTCAGATCAGACTGCAGCCCATCGGCGGCATTCGATTTGCCTTCGATCTGGGCACCGGCCATAAGAAGGCCCAACTCTTCGCGGGTGACCTCGTTCGCCTCCACCGTGCTCACAATCTTGCCCTCGTACATCACGGCGATACGATCCGAGAGGGCCATGATCTCGTCCAACTCTACCGAGACCAACAGCACAGCAACCCCCTCATCCCGCTTTTGAACCAGCCGGCGATGGATGTATTCGATGGAACCGACATCCAGCCCTCGCGTCGGCTGGGCAGCAACGAGCAGCTTGATGGGGCGCGAGAACTCGCGGGCGACGATGACCTTCTGCTGGTTTCCACCCGAGAGGTTCTGAACCGGCAGGTTGATGCTGGGCGTGCGCACATCAAACTCTTTCACAACCCGCTCAGAGTACTCGTACAGCCGATCGAACTGGATCTCTGGCCCTGTGGCAAAAGCCGGCTCGTAATAGTTGCCCAACATCAGATTGTCGGTGATGGGAAAGGTCAGGACCAAACCATCGCGCTGGCGATCCTCCGGAATGTGGGCCACCCCCAATTCGGTGACCGTGCGAGGAGAAACATTGGTCACTTCCTGGCCCAGAATCAACACCTGCCCACCTGTGGCTGGCCGAAGACCGGTCAGCACCTCCACCAACTCCGTCTGCCCGTTGCCCTGGACGCCGGCCACGCCGAGCACCTCACCAGCCCGCACAAACAGATCTACGCCGCGCAGCGCTGGTTGGCGGCGTTGGTCCTCGGCGGTCAGGTCACTGACCTCAAGCACCACATCGCTGGGGGTGGCTTTGCCCTTGTCCACGATCAGGGCTACCTCGCGGCCAACCATCATCTCGGCCAGTTCTTCCTCCGAGCTCTCGGCCGGCGTTGTCTCGCCCGTGACCCGGCCGTTGCGCAGGACAATGACGCGATCGGCGATGGCCATCACCTCTTTGAGTTTGTGGGTGATGAAAATGATCGACTTGCCCTGCCCGACCAACCCGTGCATGATCTCGAAAAGCTCTTCCGTTTCCTGGGGGGTGAGCACCGCCGTCGGCTCGTCGAGGATGAGGATCTCGGCCTCCCGGTAGAGCGTTTTGATGATCTCCACCCGTTGCTGCACGCCTACCGGCAGGTCTTCGGTCAGCGCCTCGGGATCCACGGACAGGCCATACTGCTCCGACAGAGCACGGATGCGGCGCGCTGCTGTGCGTCTATCGAGGGCGGTGCTGATCACGCGCAATAGCGGATAAGAAGCAGCGGCAAAGACGAGGCCCAGAAAGATGGTCAATGGGATGCGCCCCGTCATGTCCAGGATCAGGGCCAGGACGACGAGCAAGGCAACGGTGGCCACCGCCACGATGGGAAAGTAGAGGCGGAAGCGTAAGCGGCGGCTCAGGTAGCCCAGTAGATTGGCCAGGCCATAGAGCGCTGCTGTCGCCGCGCCGCCCACCGCCGCGGCCAGCAGCCATTGCCCTACACCGCTCAGGGTAAAGATACCGCCAATAAAAAAGAGCAGCGCTGCTGCTCCTGCGGCCAGGCCCAACGTCCTCCAGGAGAAGGAAAAGCGGGTTGGCTCGGTGCCCATCACAATGTTCTCGGCCACAGTAAAGACCGGGACCAGTTGAAAGTGCTGGTGGACCATGCCGATGCCCAACTGGATGGCATCGTCGGGCTCGTCGATCTCAACCGGACTGCCGCGGACCTCGATCTCGCCCTCATCCTGGCTGTAGAGACCGTAGAGAATATTCATCAGGGTGCTCTTGCCCGCGCCATTTTCGCCCAGAAATGCCAGGATCTCACCCTGTTGCAGCGAAAAGCTGACCCGGTCGTTGGCCAGCACCCCAGGGAAGCGTTTGGTTACGTTGCGCACCTCCAGAATGGGGACCATCGTCGCTCCCTTCTGTGTGGAGATTGGGTACTGGAGATTGGGCTGCAGATTGCCAATCCCCAATATCCAATCCCTAATACCAATTGCCTAAAGAATCGTAATAGGCGGTGCCGGGCATACACCCAGCACCGCCCAAACGTTCCTCACTATACCGCGGTCTCTACCAGCCGGTGTCGATCTCGCCTGCCTTTATGCCCTCAATGATGGCATCGACTTCTTGTTTCAGTTCGTCAGGGATCTGATCCTCAAAGTCGTGATAGGGAGCGAGCCCCACCCCATCGTTGGTCAGCGTACCGACGTACACGCTGCCGCCAGGGAACTCGTCGTTGAGCATAGCCTCGGTCACGCCAAAGACGGCGTTGTCCAGTCGTTTCATGCAGGAGGTGATGAGGATGTCCTTCTCGTTGGGCAGTGTAAAGTACTGGTCCACGTCCACGCCA
>JASFHU010000728.1:0-3330 GCA_050123055.1 Anaerolineae bacterium | reverse complement strand
GAGGGGCATATAAACAGCATTGTGGACGACCACATCCAAGCGTCCCCAGAGGTCGACCATCTCTTTCACCGCTGCCCGGAACTCGGCTAAATCGCTCGCGTCCAGGTGCAGGTCCAGGACTTCCGTGCCGTCATTCCGCAAGTCGGCTGCAGAACGGGCCAGTTCTTGGTCATTGATGTCGCTGACACATACCCTCGCCCCAGCCTGGCCCAGCGCCCGGGCGATTCCCCAGCCAAAACCCCGGGCAGCACCAGTAACCAGGGCAACTTTTCCTTCTAGAAGCATATTAAAAGACCCTTTCCTTTCTAGCGTTTCATGTGCGGATCTAGTGCGTCGCGCAGTCCATCGCCCAGGAGGTTAATGGACAATACAGTAACCATGATGGCCAAGCCAGGGAAGGTGGTGATCCACGGGGCAGCGCGGAGATAGTTTCGACCGCTACTCAACATCAAGCCCCACTCAGGCGTCGGGGGGACCGCTCCAAGGCCCAAGAAACTGAGCGCTGCGCCGGAAATGATGGCTCCTGCCACCCCCAGGGTTGCCACGACTACAATGGGCCCCAGGATGTTGGGCAGAATGTGGCGCGTGATGATGCGCACGGGGCGACAGCCGATGCCAATGGCTGCCTCTACGAATACTTCGGCTTTTGTTTTCAACACCATGCCCCGCGTCACACGGGCATAGGTCGGTGCAGCCGAAATGCCCACGGCCACCATGGCGTTGAACAGACTGGGTCCCAGGATGGCGATGATGACCAGCGCCAGCAGGATGCCAGGGAATGCCAGGGTGATATCGACCAGCCGCATCACAATATTGTCCACACGGCCGCCAAAAAAGCCGGCTAACATCCCGGCCGTAACCCCCAGCAGGGAGGCAATGGTCACCGACACGATACCCATCCGCAGCGAGATTCGACTGCCGTAGACGATTCGAGTAAGGATGTCCCGCCCAAAAGAGTCTGTACCAAACCAGTATTGGGTACTGGGTGACTTGAGCCTTTCGGCAGGAACAATCTCTAGGGGATCGTAGCGGGTGATAACGGGTGCCAGGATGGCAGAAAGGATGAGGAGAAAGAGTATGACTGCTCCAGCTACCGAACCTGGATTCCTGATCAAACGGCGAAAGGCATCGGCCCACAGAGAACGTGTTCTGGTGCCCCTCAAATCCGTCACGGCTACCTTTGATGGGGACTGTGGGGACGCTTTGGTTTTACTCATAGCGTATCCTCGGATCCAGCCGCGCATAGGAGAGATCGACCAGGATGTTGGTCACCATGATGGCAATGGCGATGATCAGCGTTAGTCCCTGCACCATGGTGATGTCCTTGTTCAAGATCGACTCGACATACATTCTGCCCAAACCAACACGGGCAAATATTGTTTCAGTGAGCACAGCACCACTCAAAAGCCCGCCAAACTGCAGACCAAGTACGGTAATGGCCGGAATGAGTGCGTTCCGCAAGGCATGACGGATGATCAAGGAGCGTTCGCGTAATCCCTTGGCCCGCGCGGTGCGGATATAGTCTTCATTCATCACTTCCAGCATGCTACTGCGCACCAGGCGGGCGAGCGTGGCCGAACTCAGCAGGCCCAGTGCAAGTGCTGGCAGCACCAGCCGGTCGAGGCCACCCTGGCCCATGGGAGGAAACCATTGCAATCTAACAGAAAAGAAAAAGATGAGCATAAGGCCAAACCAGAAAACCGGCATCGAGACTCCCACCAACGCAAAGCCCATCGACAGGCTGTCCACCCAGGTATTGTGCTTCAGCGCCGAGACAACACCCAGGGTGACACCCAGCACAGTGCTGATGAGCAAAGCGGTCAGGGCCAGTTCCAATGTATAGGGAAGGGCGTCAAGAATCTGCTGTGTCACCGGCTGATTGTTGAACAGAGAAACACCCAGGTCGCCCCGCACGAGATCCGCCATGTAGGACAGATACTGTTCGTAGAGAGGGCGGTCGAGCCCCATGTCATGGCGAACCTGCTCCAAAAGCTCGGGTGAACTCTGCTTCTCCCCTAGAAAGATCTCGGCGGGATCTCCCGGGACCAACTGGAGCATGAGAAAGACCAGCAATGTCACCGCCAGGATGGTGGGGATGGTGACTAGCAGCCGCTGAGCCGCATACCGAGTCATAGTCATAGGCTCTATTCAACCTCCTCTCAGGATACGCCAGTCCACTCTCATGATCAAGCCACCATGGTTGGTAGGTGCTCCCCCCGGAAGCATGCTCCCGGGGGGAAGCCACCAAAGCAACCTGCAGCGTTGGACTATTCGCTGATGTCCACCGCGCCAAAGTAGGGGAAGGCCCCTGCCAGGTAGTAGACGACGTTCTCCAGGCCAGCATCGTGGGCGTAGAGCAGCATGGGGTCGAGCCAAACTTCCATGTGTGCCTCGTCCTTGACCTTCTTCAGAACGTCGCAAACGAGCTCGGCTCGCTTCGCCGGATCTGGCTCAGCTGCCTGAGCCTCGATCATGGCATCCATCTCAGGGTCGACATAGTTGTTGCGGTTTGTCCCGCCCCCAACGTTGCTGCTGTGCAGTACACCGCGCAACATCATGTCGGGATCGACCGATGTTTCCCACCAGCCCTGGGTATTATGCTGGCCGGAGCGCACAGCGTCAAAGTAGCCGCTGCGGCTGAGGCCGTTCAACTCCATCTCGATGCCGATCTTGGCCATATTATCCTTGATAAAGGCCGCCTGCTCGTTGCTGTTCCCTGCATCGGCCCGGTAGTAGTGGCCCACGACCAGCTTTTCCCCGTCTCGCTCCCGGATACCGTCGCCGTCCGAGTCCACCCAACCTGCTTCTTCGAGTACCGCCGCGGCCGCTTCCAAGTCGTAAGGGGCCATGTCGCAGGTATCGTCGCAGTAGCCAAATGCCGTGCTGGTGATGAGAGCACAGGCAGGTGTACCGAAGCCATTAAAGACGGTGTCGATCATGCCCTGCTTGTCCATAGCCAACTGCATCGCCTTGCGGACAGCCAGCTCATCGGTCGGCGGCTGCTGGTGGTTGAACATCAAGGCGTCGCCCATGCCTGCCTGGGGCAACTGAATCGCGGTAAACTCGGGATCGGCTTCCAGCGTCGCAAAGTCAACCTCGAGAACCTCGTCCAAAAAGTCGATCTCACCCGTCATCAGGGCTGCCACGCGGGTCGCCGGCTCGGTGATGAACTTGAAAACGAGCTTGTCTACCTTGGCAGGCCCGTCGAAGCCAAGCTCTGGTGGGCCCCAGTTATAGTCAGGGTTGCGCACCATGACGACCTCGTTGTCGAGGATCATCGACTCGAACATGAAGGGACCGGTACCCACGAACTTGTGCTGGCCCCACGCA
>JASFHU010000727.1:0-3332 GCA_050123055.1 Anaerolineae bacterium | reverse complement strand
CCTGGCCTGGATCTGTTCAGGCAGTCATTTGGCAGCCCTTTGGAAGAAGCGATCTCCCAGGGACTCGATGAAGCGGTAGTGTCCGAAGAGGCTAGCCAGGATTTTCTGTCGCGTGTGGATGACTATGTTGCTGGACTGCTCACACCAGAGCGGTTCGACCAACTACGGGCCAGGCTGGATGCAGTGCTGAAGGAAAAAACGTTCGAAGACAAATGGGTTCCCTTTGTCTACTTGCTGGCACAGTACATGGCGGAGCCGGACGCGGCGAAGACCGAAAGATACTTTCTTGTCAACGCCTTCCTGGGCGAGTTCCAGTACGTTGGCAAGGAGATTACAGAAGCCAGCCGCTAACGTACCCTGCCACACACTCGTCCCCCCGCGAGCGCCCCAGACTCACCCCTCCAGGTGGGGCATAGCCATCCGTCCAAGAACAAGATAGGCCACCTGTCCAACCCAGAGATCGTCCTCCTGGCTGATGTGCTGGCGCCCGCTCTGTGCTACACTCAAAGTGGTCGACCCAGCAGCCCCAGGGCGGTCTGGGGGCATGGATCTCGGGTGAGCAGAGAGTTCAGGGGTGCACCATGCGATATCATAGGCTGTTGAGGCCGCTTCTTCTGTGCAGCATGCTCTTGGCGCTAGGCGCGTGCAGCGCGTCGCTGCCGCAAGGTGAGAGGGGCTCCATCGCCCTGGTACCGTTCTGGAACGAAGAGATGGGCATTCAGGGTGTCGAGCCGCTGCAGAACTGGGCGGAGCAGGCGGACCTGGTCCAGATCTCGGTTCCGGGCGACATGGACGACCTGGTGGCGATCGTGCAGGAGCAGACAGAGATCACAGAACTCCCAGAGCCCTCTGGTACTTACAGGGGCAAGGCCTTAACCTGGAGCCTGTGGAGTACGGAGACCCAACTCAAGGACGCAGGCCCGGAGACCTGGCACGTAGAGCTGGCGCTGGCCGAGGGTGAGTCGGCGGCATACCTCGTCGCCCTGGTCGTGCAGCCAGACGAGTACGATGCCAATCCAGGGCTGTATGATACCGTCTTTGGCCACGCCCTCTATGCCCTGGAGCCACTGGAGTAGGCTCAGGCGGCGGCATGCTGACCGTTGTGGACGAGTGAGCATGGGGCCTCCTGCCGGAGATCTGTCCTGAATCGTACGGGGGTAGCACCTGATGTCTGAAAAGCAGGGTAACCAAGTCCTGGAAAAAGCGACCCACAAGGCCTCGCGCCTGTTTGCGGTGGATGCCCTCCGCGGCCTGATCATCTTGGTGATGGCCCTGGACCACGCGAATCATTTCATCGCCCAGAAGCATCCGCCCAGCGAGATCTGGGATGGTGTGTTCCCGGTGTACTATGACGTCCTCGCCTTTCTCACCCGCCTGGTCACGCACGTGGCGGCGCCGGGCTTTTTCTTTCTGATGGGCATTGGGATGTTGCTCTTTGCCTATTCTCGCCAGGACCGGGGCTGGAGCCGGTGGGCCATCCTGCGACATTTCTGGATCCGCGGAGGGGTGCTGATCGCGCTCCAACTCCTGATCGTCAACCGCGCCTGGGAGCTTTCCCCGGAAGGCTGGGGGCTGGAGATCTATATCGGGGTCCTTTTCGCCCTGGGCGGCAGCATGATCCTGGGCAGCCTGCTGTTGTGGTTGAAGCCTGCCTTCCTGCTGGGCTTGACGGTACTTTTGTTCGTAGGCACCGAGTTGTTGCATCCGGGTCTGGGTATGTGGAGCACGGTCAGCCACGATCCGGTCAGCGTGATGCTGTTCTACCCTGGCGGCAGTTCCAGTCTATGGTCCTACTACCCGATCCTACCCTGGTTGGAGCTGACCGTCTTTGGCATGTTCTTTGGGCACTGGCTGGTGCAGGACCCGCGGAAGGCGTTCAGCCGGGCCTGGAAGCTGGGGATAGCCTTTCTCCTGGCCTTCGCCGTAGTGCGCTACCTGGATGGCTTCGGAAACGTCCGCCCGCGGATGGGCAACTCCTGGATGGATCTCCTGACTCCGGTCAAATACCCACCCAGCATGAGTTTCACCTTGATGACGACGGGCGCCAATCTAATCCTGCTATGGCTGTTCTCACGGGCCAGCGAACGGATGCGGCCTTTCTTCCAGCCGCTGGTTGTCTTTGGCCAGGTGCCCCTACTCTTTTACGTGCTGCATCTCTTTTTGTACGCTGGGATCGGCTACCTGGTGGCGCCCAACGGCACCAGCATCCCGACGATGGTCCCCTTCTGGCTGCTGGGGCTGGTGATCCTGTTCCCGCTATGCCTGCTGTACGGGCGATTCAAGCAGCGGCAAGGAGTCAATTCGATCCTGAGGTTCTTTTAGGGGGAAAGAGGAGGCTGTCGATGAAGTTCCGGAGTGTTCCGATTCTCTTTGTGATGGCGATGCTGTGTCCTCTCCTGGGTGCGGCCTGCAGTGCACCCCCTGCCGAGCCGGTGGAGCCCGGCCAGCATGCCCTGACCGCGGGCAGGGGTCGATCGCGGGTCAACTATCTCCTGTTCCTGCCGCAGGAATATGGCCAGGAGCCAGGGCGGCAGTGGCCGCTGATGGTTTTTCTACACGGCATAGCCAAAAGGGGAGACAGTCTGGAGGAGCTGGAGGAGCTCAAGAAGGACGGGCCGCCGATGATCGTGGAACAGGAGCCGGACTTTCCCTTCATTGTCCTTTCACCACAATGCCCGTCCGACTCTTTCTGGGAGTCGCAACTGGGCCGGCTCGATTCGCTGGTGGAGGAGATCTTGGCGACCTACGACGTAGACGAGCGCCGCATCTACCTGACAGGCCTGAGCATGGGTGGTTATGGTGTGTGGCATTATGCGCTCAAGGACCCCGCCCGGTTCGCTGCTGTCGTGCCTATCGCCGGGGGCTATGTGCACGGCAGCGACGAGGTACCGGCCAGCATCTGCGATCTGCAGGATGTTCCGATCTGGGTTTTCCACGGGGCCGGGGATGACGTAGTGATGCCACGCCAGTCTGAGGTGCTGGTGGATGCCCTGCGAGCCTGCCCAAGCGAGGTCCGGTTTACGCTGTATCCGGGCGCAGCCCACGATGAGTCGTGGAAGATGGCCTACGCGGACCCGGAGTTGTACGAGTGGATGCTGGCACAGAGGCTCGAAGAGTGAGTGAAACGATCACTTGGCAGCGGGCCATTGACCATCTGACCAACATAAGATGGGCCACCTGTCCAGGGCAAAGATGGTCCGATTGTCGGATGCAGCCACACTGCAGTGGTGCTATACTGCTCACAGGCAGTACCAAGACAGGAGTCGGTCACGGACCGAACCAAAGATTGTGAAGAGTGGATGCATGAAGGTAAGAGTATTGGCTGTCTTGTC
>JASFHU010000726.1:0-3334 GCA_050123055.1 Anaerolineae bacterium | reverse complement strand
GAAGTATTTGGCTGGGCCAGGCCCGCGCCCCGGCGGGCACGCCGTCCCCGCCCAGTGGCACCCGAAACCTTTTTCGCCGACGTGCAACCTGGCAGCTATGTCGTACACATCGAGCACGGTATCGGCCTTTTTCAGGGGCTGGTCAAGATGGGCCTGAACGGTGGTGAGCGGGAGTATCTGCTGGTCGAGTACGCCGCCGGCGACAAACTCTACGTGCCCGTCTACCAGGCCGACCGTCTGAGCCGTTACGTGGGAGCGTCCGATCATGCCCCCCGTATCAACCGCTTGGGCACGGCCGAATGGGAGCAGGTCAAGACCAAGGCCAAGAAGGCGGTGGCAGAGATTGCCGACGACCTGCTCGTGCTGTATGCAACTCGCGAGGTTGTGGAGGGCCATGCCTTTAGCCCCGATACCCTCTGGCAGGCCGAACTCGAGGCGTCATTTCCCTACCTGGAGACCGGGGCCCAAGCCCGCGCTCTCGACGAGATCAAGGGCGACATGGAACAACCACGTCCCATGGACCGGCTGGTCTGTGGCGATGTGGGCTATGGCAAGACCGAGGTAGCCCTGCGGGCAGCCTTCAAAGCGGTCATGGACGGAAAGCAGGTGGCCGTTCTGGTGCCGACCACCGTCCTCGCCCAGCAGCATTACCAGACCTTTACCGCGCGCCTCAGCTCTTTTCCGGTCTCGGTCGAGATGCTCTCTCGCTTCCTGACGCGGAAACAACAAGAGAAGGTAGTCGATCGCCTTGCCCAGGGGGGAGTGGATATCGTCATCGGCACCCATCGATTGCTTTCGGACGACGTGGCCTTCAAAGACCTGGGATTGCTCATCATCGACGAGGAACAGCGTTTTGGCGTGACCCACAAAGAAAAGCTGAAACAGATGCGCCACGAGGTCGACGTCCTGACCCTGACGGCCACGCCTATCCCCCGGACGCTGCACATGTCGCTGACCGGCGCACGTGACATGAGTACCATCGACACGCCACCGGAGGAAAGGCTCCCCGTGCGCACCCACGTGGGCGAATACGATGAAACACTCATCCGACAGGCGATCTTGCGTGAACTGGATCGGGGCGGCCAGGTCTATTTCGTCCACAACCGGGTGATGGGCATCTACCAGATGGCCCAGCGACTGCGCAAGCTGGTACCCGAGGCCCGAATTGGCGTTGGGCACGGCCAGATGGCCGAACGAGAGCTTGAACAGGTCATGCTCGAGTTTGCGGCTGGCAACGTGGACGTGCTCGTGTGTACCAGTATCATCGAGAGCGGCCTTGACATCCCCAACGCCAATACACTGATCGTGAACCGGGCTGACCAGTTTGGCCTGGCCCAGCTCTACCAACTCAGGGGGCGGGTGGGGCGCGCCGCCCAGCGTGCCTACGGCTATTTCATGCATCCGCCATTCGCATCTCTGTCAGAGACGGCCCGTCAACGATTACAGACCATCAGCGAAGCGACCGAGTTGGGCGCCGGATTCCGCATCGCTATGCGCGATCTGGAAATCCGGGGCGCAGGTGAGTTGCTCGGGGCGCGGCAGCATGGCCACATCGCGGCCGTGGGCTTTGATCTCTACACGCGGCTTCTGGCCCAAGCCGTGCACGAGGCAAGGATGCAAGGACAGACCGCCGGGCGCAGCGTGCCCGAGACCTTGCACGAGGACGAGATGACGGCCATCGTCCAGCCTCTGGGACAAGCAGTGCAGATCAACCTGCCCCTGGCTGCCTATTTGCCGGAAGCTTTTATCCCCGATGCCAAGCTGCGTCTGCAGCTTTATCGCCGACTGTCCGGGCTCACGAGCGAAAAGGAACTGGACGAACTGCAGGCCGAGTTACAGGACCGCTTCGGCTCCCTGCCGGAGAAAGCCGAGAACCTCTTCTTCCAACTGCGGCTCAAGCTACACGCTCTGCTTGGAGGCGTCAAGGCCATCACGACCGAGGAGGGCCAGGTCGTGATCCGGGCAGACAGCTTGGAGGACCTGGACCGCACCTGGCTTCAACGACGGCTGGGCGATCGGGCTCGGGTGGCGCGCCGCGCCGTATGGCTCCCCCTGGACGAAGACGAACGTTGGCGCACGGTGCTGGTCGCCGGGCTGCAGGCTATTGCCGAGGGGTTACCCTAAAAGCCGCACCACGGGCCGTCGTTTTTGTCTCCTATCGCACATTTGCGGCCTAAAGCACTACCAATAGGTGAGAACCCATTTGAAAACTCAGAGCAACTACCCACGCTACGAGAGGTAAGCGCTCAACAGACATCGGTCGTATCGGGCGATAGATCACGATATCCAGCACGGTCCAAGGAGGAAGCATGCATTGCAGAGCCTTTAAACTGGTCGTAACGCTGGTTCTGATGGTGGGCGGAGTCCTCATTGTAACGGAGATTCAGGCGCAACAGGCGGCACAGGAACTTCCCACGACCGAGACTGCGCCAACACCCAAGCCGGTCAAGGAAGACGAGCCCGCCGAGTTTGACACCGGTTACTATGAGCCAGCGGCCCTTTGGCCCGGCCCCGATGGCTTCATCTATGGTGGCAGCACCTGCAGTTACAACTGGCTGGACATCTCTGCTACGGGCACCCCCATCGCCCTCGGTGATGACGACCACGCCGGCCCTTTTGACATCGGTTTCGGATTCCCTTTCTACGGTGCGACTTTCAACCAGTTCTATGTTAGCTCCAACGGATTCATCTCTTTCGATCCTCTGACCTCAAGCTACCTGTCCAACCACTGCCCTCTGCCCAATAGCTACAGCCCTGACAACATTGTGGCGCTGATGTGGGACGACCTGGATCCTGGCGATACCGAGGATATGCTCTACTATGAGAGCTTTGCCGCCTGCCCGGTGGGCGACGGCCGGTGTCTGGTCGTACTCTACGACGACTTCTGCCATTATCCAGGTGGGGCTGGCTGCGACAGAGCTGGCACGTTTGAAGCCATCCTGTACCAGGACGGCAAGGTCCTTATCCAGTTCCAGGACGCCGGAGATGAGCTTGGCTCGCTGTCGACAACCGGCATTGAGGGCAGCAATGCAGAAGCAGGCTTTGGACTGGTCTACGCCTGCAACAGCCCGGTACTCTCGTCCGACCTGTGCATGCAGTTTCGGAGGCTCGAGATGCCCAACCTGCGCACCTCAGCCAAGTCGGCACCGGCGGTAGCAGTGTCGGGTACTCTGATGACCTACACCATCTCTGTGAGCAACACCGGGCTCGCGGCTGCAACTCAGGCTTCGTTCATAGATCCCATACCGGCCAACACTACCTTTGCCTATACGGTCAGTCCCCCCTCGCTCGTTTATAACGACGTCGAGGATAGGATCGAATGGACCGGCACCGT
>JASFHU010000725.1:0-3339 GCA_050123055.1 Anaerolineae bacterium | reverse complement strand
CACCCGACGCGACCTGGCCATCGGCATCGGCCAGGCCATGGACGCCGTATTCCAGCAACCGGGCGCCCCACCGCCCGACGACGTCAGCCTGGTTTCCCTGTCCACTACCCTGGCCACCAACGCCATCGTCGAGGGGCAGGGCAGCCCCGTGTGTCTGTTCCTCATCGGTTACGATCCCGCGCTGATCCGCCAGTACGGCTTTGAGGACGAATTGGTGACCAGGGACGTGGTCTATATCACCGGTGGGCACGATATCCACGGCGACGAGGCCGCTCCCCTGGACGAGGCGGCTCTCCGTCAGGCGGTGCTGGCCAGGAAGGATCAGGTAGATGCCTTTGCCGTGTCGGCCTACTTTGGCGTGCGCAACCCGGATCATGAGCTCCGGACCCGTGAGTTGATCGGCCAACTGACGGGGTTGCCGGTCACCTGCGGCCACGAACTGACTACCCGCCTCAACTCGGTGCGACGGGCGACGACTGTTGCCCTCAACGCCCGGCTGGTGCCCCTTTTGCGAGAGCTCATCGAGACCTTGCGTCGCACGCTGGTCGAGCGAGCCATCTCTGCGCCGCTGATGGTCGTCAAGGGCGATGGCTCGCTGGTGCGGGCCGAGTGGGCCTTGCAGCGCCCTGTCGAGACCATCCTTTCCGGTCCGGCGGCCAGCGCCGTGGGCGCCTGGCACCTGGCAGGCCAGGATGGAACCGACATCAGAGACGGAGCCCTGTGGGTTGTGGATGTTGGGGGGACGACCACCGACATCGCCGCCCTGCACGGGGGGCATCCGCGCCTGAATCCCGAGGGTGCTCAGGTTGGACACTGGCGGACCATGGTCGAGGCAGTAGACGTCCACACGGTGGGCCTGGGCGGAGACAGCCACGTTCGCCTGAATCCGGATCGGCGCCTGGTCATTGGTCCCCGGCGCGTGGTGCCCCTCAGCTTGCTGGCCGAGCAATATCCCCAGATCTTGGACGAACTCCAGAGCCAGGGAATGGCGCCAGTGCGGGCTGAATTGGCCAACCAGTTCCTTCTGGCGCGTCGCCCACCGACCCGGCCCTTGACCGACGACGAAGGGGCCATCATGGACCGCTTGGCCAAGGGGCCTGTCTCGCTGGCTTTCCTGGTCCGCGAGTCGCGCTTTGGCACGCTCGTGTTACGCCGCGTCGAGGAGTTGGTGGCCGAGCGCCTGGTCCTGCGGGCCGGATTCACCCCCACCGATGCCCTCCACGCCCTGGGCCGTCTTGACATTTGGAATGCAGAGGCAGCCCGGATGGGCGGGCGAGTGTTGGCTGCCATGGCGCGCCGCAGCGTTGAGGATCTCTGCCAGGCCGTGGCTGAGGGCGTGTCAAGTCGGGCGGCTACGGCGCTCGTCAGCAAGGTGCTCAGCGACGAAGCCCATATCCCCAACTGGCAACAAGAACCCACGGCTGCGTTGCTGCTGGATCGGGCGCTGGATGGTAGACAGAAAGGGGAGTTGGCCTTTGCCCTGACGCTCCACCGGCCGGTGGTGGCCATCGGGGCGCCGGTGGAGGCCTACATGCCGCGCGTTGCAGAGCAGTTGAATACGCGCCTGGTCATCCCATCCCATGCCGAGGTGGCCAACGCTGTTGGGGCTGTGGCTGGCGGCGTGGTCCAGCGCCAACGGGTGCTTATCACGCCCATCGAAGATGGGGAGGCGCTGCGGGTCCATCTGCCTCAAGGCGTGCGTGATTTTCTCGACGTGGAGGAGGCGGTGCTCTATGCCCAGCAGCAGATGATCCCCTGGGTGGAGAACCAGGCCCGGCAGGCGGGTGCTGCCCAGGTCGAGGTGAAAATGAAGCGCCATGACAGGGATGTGCTGGTCCAAGCGGGGTGGGGCGACAAACTCTATCTCGGGACCGAGCTGATTTTCACAGCGGTCGGACGGCCCAGTCCGGCTACCTGACAAGTGATCCGAGGCAGTGCCAGGTCTGGGCTTGGATGAGGGGAACCGTGCCCCACCGCTGCGCCAGGGTCGAGGCAGAAGTGTAGGGAGAGGGGAGATCGTGAAAAAGTTCATCGCCGTCGCGGGCAACGTGGGTGTCGGCAAATCGACGCTGACCCGCTTGCTGAGCGAGTATTTATGCTGGGAGCCATTCTTCGAAGCGGTAGACGACAATCCCTATCTGGCCGACTTTTATAAGGACATGCGCACCTGGAGCTTTCACTCCCAGATCTACTTTCTTTCGCGCCGGCTGGGACACCACGGGCAGATCATAGAGCGGCCCGGCACCGTGATCCAGGATCGCAGTGTGTATGAGGACGCCGAGATCTTTGCCCAGAACCTGTACCTCCAGGGGCACATGACCAAGCGGGATTGGCAGAGCTACTGGGACCTCTACCGGACCGTGATCACCATCCTGCCCCCGCCCGACCTGGTGATCTACCTGCAGGCTTCGGTGCCGGTATTGCAAGAGCGCATCCGGCTCCGGGGCCGGGACTATGAACAGGAGATCAGCACCGACTATTTGACGCAGCTCAACGAGTTGTACGATGGGTGGGTGGAGGGGTTTGCCCTTTGCCCTGTACTGACTGTCCCCACCGACGACATGAATTTCGTGGCCGAGAATTCCCACCTGGAGCTGATCGCCGGTCACGTCCTGGAAAAGCTGCACGGCAAAGAAGTGGTGGTCTTTGACTAATGGAGGCATCAGATAAGAGTGGGACAATCCTCCCGCAGGCTCGATGCCAGAATCGAATGGAATTTACCGAATTCATGGCCTCTAAGCTTCATCCTGAACGAGGCCCAGCCTGCGGGAGGATGCGATTGTCCCATGTTCAACTACTTACTCTATGAGGAGTGGCGGGCGTCTCATTCGCACGTCTACCGCGTCATGCTCAATCGGGCACGATTTTGACCAGAAGTCGCCGCTGGCGAGGGCCGTCAAACTCGGCCAGGTAGATCCCTTGCCAGCTACCCAGCGCCAGCCGTCCACTGCGAACCAGCAGCGTTTCGCTGGCGCCGACGAGCGTGGACATGAGGTGTGCAGGCGAGTTGCCCTCCCCATGATGGTAGGGCACATCGGGCACCATCGCTTCCAGGGCGCGCACCAAGTCGCCCCGCACGTCGCGATCCCAATTTTCGTTCAGAGTGAGCCCCGCCGTCGTGTGGGGCACAAACAGGTGACATACCCCTTCTTGCACGCCGCTCCTGGCCAGGATCTGTTGTACCTGGGCTGTGATGTCCTGCAACTCGCTACGGGCACGGGTCCGCACGTCCAATTGTACGATCATGGTTTCCTCCGCTCCTATACCGATTATAATCGAGGAACCTATCTTGTCAATAAACCGGGCGGAAGATGCCCGGTAGAGACGCCCCGCCGGGGC